>JAZGGY010000027.1:0-9867 GCA_036480675.1 bacterium
CCGCGGCGACGCTGGTCTCGCCGGACCTGGCCACCTGCGGCGACTACCTCGACGAGCTCCTGGAGGCCGCCGACCGACGTTACCGGTACCCCTTCATCAACTGCACAAACTGCGGCCCGCGCTTCACTATTATCCAAGGCGTACCCTACGACCGGCCCAAGACGACGATGGCCTCGTTTGCGATGTGCCCGGCCTGCCGGGCCGAGTACGACGACCCCGGCAACCGCCGCTTCCACGCCCAGCCCAACGCCTGCCCGGCGTGCGGACCGTCCCTCGCCCTCTGGGACGGCGCGGGGAAGCCGCTCGAGACGGACGACCCGCTCGGCGACGCGAAGCAGTTCCTCTTCGACGGCCTCGTCGTCGCCGTCAAGGGCCTGGGCGGCTACCACCTCGCGTGCGACGCTACGTCGGCGGAGGCGGTCGAGAAGCTGCGCTCGCGCAAGTACCGCGAGGACAAGCCGTTCGCGGTTATGGCGCGAGACGTCGCCGTCGTGCGGCGCTACTGCGAGATAGACGATAGCGAGCTCGCACTCTTGACCTCCGAGAAGAGGCCCATCGTCCTCCTCCGCAAGCTCGAGCCGTGCCACCTGCCGGAGGCGATCGCGCCCCGCAACCGCTACCTCGGCGTCATGCTCCCTTATGCGCCGTTGCACCACTTGCTCTTCGACGACGACGTCGAGATATTGGTGATGACCTCGGGCAACCGCGCCGACGAGCCCATCGCCTACCGCGACGATAAGGTGGTTGAGCACCTCGCCGGCATCGCCGACTATTACCTGGCGCACGACCGCGCCATTGCGCGCCGCGTCGACGACAGCGTGACGCGGGTCTTCCGCGGCCGCGAGTACCCCCTCCGGCGCTCGCGCGGCTACGTGCCGCTGCCGCTCGAGCTGGGTCGCGCTTATAAGACGAGCGTGCTGGCCGTCGGCGCCGAGCTCAAGAACACGTTCTGCTTTACCAAAGGCTCGCAGGCATTCGTCTCCCACCACGTCGGCGACATGGAGAACGTCGCGACCTTGGAAGCGTTCGAGGAGGGGGTCGCCCACTTCCGCGACGTATTCGACGTCGAACCGGCCGCGGTCGCGCGCGACCTCCACCCGGATTACCTCGCGTCGCGGTACGCGCTGGCCACGGGCCTGCCGGAGGTCGTCGTCCAACACCACCACGCGCACGTCGCTTCGGTCCTCGCGGACGCCGGCTATTATGAGGGAAAGGTAATCGGCGTCGCCTTCGACGGCGCGGGCCTGGGCGACGACGGCGCCGTCTGGGGCGGCGAGTTCCTCGTCGCCGACTCGCGAGGTTATGAACGCGCGGCCCACTTGAGGTACGTGCCGCTCCCCGGGGGCGACGCCGCGGCGCGAGAGCCCTGGCGGATGGCGCTCAGCTGGCTCCGCGAACTCTACGGCGACGACGCCCTCAAAAGGCCGCTACCCTTTCTGGACGATATCCCCGAAGGCCGGCGCGAGATGGTGCTGGAGGCCGCGGCGAGGGGCGTGAACGCGCCGCCCACCAGCTCGATGGGCCGCCTCTTCGACGCCGTCGCGGCGCTGGCGGGGCTCCGCAATTTCATTAATTACGAGGGCCAGGCCGCGCTCGAGCTCGAGCAGTTGGCCGCGCCCGACGAAGAAGGAGTGTACGAGTTCTCGTACGAGAAGGGTTCGCCGTTGATAATCGACGCCGCGCCGGTGGTCGAGGCGGTCGTGGCGGACGTGCAGGCCGGCGTGGCGCCCGGCGTAATAGCGGCGCGCTTCCACAACGGCGTCGCCGCCGTCGTGGCCGACGTCGCCGCGGCGCTCCGCGACGAGTACGGCCTGGAAACTGTGGCGCTGGGCGGCGGCTGTTTTCAGAATATAACTTTGTTGAATATACTGGTGCCGACGCTCGAGGGCGCCGGCTTCAAGGTTTTAATCCACGAACGAGTGCCGACGAACGACGGCGGCCTATCGCTGGGCCAGGCCGCGGTCGCGTTGGCCCGGCTCGAGAGGGACTGATAACTTATATGTGTCTCGGCGTACCGATGAAGATTATCGCTATCGACGGGACGACCGCGACGGTTGAGATGGCGCAAGTGCGCCAGGAGTGCGACCTCTCGCTCTCGCCCGGGGCGAAGGTGGGCGACTACGTGATAGTCCACGCCGGATTCGCCATCGAAATTCTCGATGAGGAGGACGCGCGGGAGACGCTCGAGCTCCTCGACCAGATAGGGTTCGATACGGGGCGCGGGAGTTGAAATATTTAGACGAGTTTCGCGACGCTGAACGGGTCCGCAAAGTTGCGGCCGCCGTGGCGGCCGTCGCGCCGGACGACCGCGGCTTCACGTTCATGGAGGTCTGCGGGACGCACACCATGGCGGTAGCGCGCTACGGCTTGAAGAAGCTCCTTCCCGCCAACGTCCGGATGATATCCGGCCCCGGCTGCCCGGTGTGCGTGACGCCCAAGGAGTACGTCGATTACGCCGTCGCGCTCGCGCGCGAACCGGGCGTCACGGTGGCGACGTTCGGCGACATGATGCGCGTCCCCGGCAGCTCGACGGACCTCTTGCGGCTGCAGGCGGAGGGCGCCGACGTGCGCGTCGTCTATTCGGCGAGGGACGCGTTGGCCTTCGCCCGGGCCGAGCCGAAGCGGCGAGTGGTTTTTCTGGGCGTCGGCTTCGAGACCACCGCGCCTACCGTCGCGGCCACCGCGAAGGAGGCCGTGGCCGCGAGCATCCGAAATTATTTCATATTGGCCGCGCACAAGTTGATACCGCCGGCGATGCGGGTTTTGTGCGACGGCGGCGTCGCTCTCGACGGCTTCCTGTGCCCGGCCCACGTAAGCGCGATAATCGGCGCGCGCGCCTACGAGTTCATCCCGCGCGACTACGACCTGGCGTGCGCCGTGGCGGGCTTCGAGCCGGTCGACATCCTTCAAGGTATCTATCTTTTATTGAAGCAATACGCCGACGGCGAGCGACGCGTCGACAACCAATATTCCCGCGTCGTAAAGGAGGAGGGGAACCCGCGGGCGCAGGAAGTCCAGGCCGAGGTGTTCCACGTTTGCGACTCGCGTTGGCGCGGCCTGGGGGACCTGCCGGCCAGCGGCCTGGCGCTGCGCGAGGAATACGCCGCCCTCGACGCCGCCCGGGCGTTCGAGGTCGAGCCGGAGGAGACGGTCCCGGACCGGGGCTGCATCTGTGGCGACGTCCTCACCGGCGCCAAGGTTCCGGCGGAGTGTTCGCTCATCGGCGACGAGTGCACGCCGGCCAGGCCGGTGGGGCCGTGCATGGTCTCATCAGAGGGGAGCTGCGCCGCGGCGTTAAAATATGAATATGAGTGAAGAGTTAATACAAATGGGTCACGGCGCCGGCGGCCTGCTGATGCGGCGGCTCGTTGCGGACGTCTTCGCGCGCTACTTCGACAACCCGGCGCTGCGAGAGCTCGACGACGCCGCGGCGGTCGAGCTGGCGTCCGGGCAGATAGCGTTCACCACCGACGCGTACGTCGTCAAGCCGCTGTTCTTCCCCGGCGGCGACATGGGTAAGCTCGCGGTGTGCGGCACCGTCAACGACCTGGCGGTGATGGGCGCCGCCCCGCGGTATCTGTCGGCGAGCTTCACGTTGGAGGAGGGGCTGCCGCTTGCGACGCTCGAGCGCGTCGTGGCGTCAATGGCCGCGGCGGCGCGGGAAGCCGGGGTGGAAATAGTCTGCGGCGATACCAAGGTCGTCGCTCGAGGCGAGGCGGACGGTATCTTTATCACCACCTCCGGCGTGGGCGTGTTCGAAGGCGGCAGGCCGGCGCGCGCGCCGCTCGAGGCCGGCGACGCCGTCGTCCTCAGCGGCACGCTCGGCGACCACGGCATCGCCGTTATGGTAGCGCGCGAGCAGTTCAAGCTCGAGACGACTATAGAGAGCGACTGCGCGCCGCTGGGCGGCCTGTGCGCCGCGATGCGCGAAGCCGCCCCCGGCCTGAAGTTCATGCGGGACCCGACGCGCGGCGGCCTGGCCGCGGCCCTCAACGAGGTCGCGGCGGTGCACGGCGTCGGCGTCGAAATTTCCGAGGAGAAAATACCGCTCGACGAAGACGTCGTCGCGGTGTGCGAGATATTGGGGCTCGACCCCCTCCTGGTAGCCAACGAGGGGAAGGTGGTCGCGGTGGCGCCGGCTGCCGAGGCGGAGGCGCTCGTAGCCGCGATGCGCGGCCACCCGTTGGGCGCGCGCGCCGCGGTCATCGGCGAAGTCGTGGCCGAGCCCAAGCGCGTCTTCGTTCGGACCGCCGTGGGGGGAACGCGCATCCTGGAGATGCCGCTCGCCGACCAGCTGCCGAGGATATGTTAATATGCACGAGCTGCCGGTGGTCCACAGTCTGGTTGAGCAGCTCCGCGCGGAAGCGGAACGGCTGGGCGTCAACGGCAAGGTCGCCGTCGTCCACCTCAAGCTCGGCGCGCTGACGACGTTCGTGCCGGAGGCGATGACCTTTTACTTCGAGGCGTTGACGAAGGGGACCGATTTGGAATCGGCACGCCTCGACGTCGAGGAAGTCCCGGTGGCGGGGACGTGCCGCCGCTGCGGCGAGGGGGTAACGATCGAGGGGCTTCCGTTCGTTTGCGCGGCGTGCGGCTCGCCCGACCTCGAGATAACGTCCGGGCGCGAGCTGGTGATAGATTCGCTCGAGGTGAGGGATGACGGCGCGGGATAGGTTTGTATGGAGATAAAGATCGTAAAGAAGGTCCTCGAGGCCCACGAGAAGCTGGCCGACGAAAACCAGCAGCTGCTCGCCGCCAAGGGCGTATACGCCTTCAACCTCATCGGCTCGCCGGGCTCGGGCAAGACTCTTCTGCTGGAGCGAACGTTCGAGGCCGCGGCCGCAGAAATCAAACCCGGCGTAATCGAGGGCGACATCGAGACCACCGTCGACGCCGAGCGGCTGCAACGCTTCGGCGTCCCCATCGTCCAGATAAACACCGGTCCCTTCGGCGGTGTCTGCCACCTCGCGCCCAACCTCATAAGGGCGGCGCTGGAGGACCTGCCGCTCGACGAACTCAGCGTCGTCTTCGTCGAGAACGTCGGCAACCTCGTTTGCCCGGCGGAGTTCTACGTCGGCGAGAACGAGAAGGTCGTCGTGCTCTCGGTCACGGAGGGCGAGGACAAGCCGCTCAAATACCCGCTGGCCTTCCGCGAGGCGAAGGCGGCGGTGATAAACAAGCTCGACCTCCTCCCGCATCTCGACTTGGACTTGGACGTTTTGAAGAAAAACGTCGCGGCCGTAAACGCCGGCCTGGACGTCTTCGAAGTGTCGGCCAAGACCGGCGACGGCGTCGCGGCGTGGGTGGATTACGTGAAAGGCCGGCTAGCGGCCGGGCGAAAATAAATCGGCGCTGAGCCGAGAGAAGGGGCGATTATGGAACACGTGGAAGGGCCCGTGGACCGCGGCGACGTCAAGCTCTACGCGTTGTCGACCTGCGTGTGGTGCAAGAAGACGCGCGCCTTGCTGGAGGAGTTGGGCGTGGCGTACGACTACGAGTACGTGGACCTGGCGCCGCCGGCGCGCCAGGACGAGATAGAGGCCGAGGTCGTGGCACTCGCCGGGCGCGCCAGTTACCCCGCGCTGGCCGCGAATGAGGGCTGCGTCGTCGGCTACCGGCCGGACGATATCAAAAAATTATTGAATCTTTAAAGGGGGTGCGTAATGGCCGAGCTCGACGCGAAAGAGGTAGATGCGCTGTACGAAAAGCTCGAGCGCGAGGCAGAGGCGGGCGGGTACCACCTGAACCCGGACCGCGAGTTCACGCGGACGTTGGTGGAGGGACTGGTCACCAACGTCAACCGCTACGGTTATATGGCCTGCCCCTGCCGCCTCGCGACGGGTACCCGCGAAGACGACCTCGACGTTATCTGCCCGTGCGACTATCGCGACGCCGACCTGGGCGAATACGGCGCGTGTTATTGTGCGCTCTACGTCTCGAAGGACGTCGTCGCCGGCGAGAGGGAAGCCGGGGCTATTCCGGAGCGCAGGCCGCCGAATAAAGAGGACCGGCCGCAATATAAGCGGAGGGCACAGAAGGCCGCCGTGGGAATAAAGGTGTGGCGGTGCCGCGTGTGCGGTTATCTCGCCGCCCGCGACGCGCCGCCGGAGGAATGCCCGATCTGCAAGGCCGCCAAGGACCGCTTCGAGCCGTTCGCTTTCCCGGGCGGGTAAGGATTGGTAAATACTAATTACAAAGCCGGCTCCCAGGCCGGCTTTTTTAGGGGCGGCTTTTGTGGACAATTCAAGCCGTTACGACGTTGTCGCCGGCGTATCCGAGGCGCCGGGCGACGCCGCGGGCGTCGACGACGAGCCGCGCTTCGCGGAATACCATGTCGTAGTCGACGCCGGTGTGGTCGGTCGTGACGACGACGGCGTCATAATCTTTCAACGTCTCGGCGTCGAGCGGCGTTGACGCCAGGCCGAAGTCGTACTTGCGCGTCTTGGGCAGCGCCGGTGCGTACGGGTCGTGGTAGGCGACGTCGGCGTCGCGCTTCCGTAGAAGGTCGATGACGACCAGGGCGGGCGATTCGCGCAGGTCGTCGACGTTGGCCTTGTACGCCACGCCCAGCACCAGCACCCGGGCGCCCGCGAGCTTCAGGCCGCACGCGCCCAGCGCCCCCTCCAAACGCGAGACGACGTATTCCGGCATCTCGTCGTTGACGCGGCCGGCGAGCTCGACGAAGCGACTCTCGTGGCCGAACTGCCTCGCCCGCCACGCCAGGTAGTACGGGTCGAGGGGGATGCAGTGGCCGCCCACGCCCGGGCCCGGCGCGAATTTCTGGAAGCCGTACGGCTTCGAGGCCGCGGCCTCGATTACCTCGAACGCGTCGAGTCCCATCTTGTCGCAAATAACTTTGAGCTCGTTCACGAGGGCGATGTTTACCGCGCGGTAGGTATTTTCCAAGAGCTTGGACATTTCCGCGGCCTCGGCGGAGGATACTTTTATTACCTCGCTGACCACCGGCTCGTAGAATGCGGCGGCGAGCTCCGCGGCGGCGCCGTCAACGCCGCCGACGACGGTCGGTATTTTCCTCAAGGGAAAAGCTTTGTTACCGGGGTCGACGCGCTCGGGCGAGAAAGCGAGCCAGAAGTCGCGGCCGGCGGCGAGGCCGCTTTTTTCGAGGATGGGCAGGACCAGCTCGCGCGTGGCGCCCGGGTAGACGGTCGATTCCACTACGACCAGCTGGCCCGGGCGCAGCCGGGCCGAGAGCGTTTCCGCGGTATCGGCGAGAAAAGACAGGTCGGGCTCTTTGTCGGCCGTGAGCGGCGTCGGGACGCATATGGCGACGACGTCGGCCTCGCCGAGGCGCGCCGGGTCGGTAGTCGGGGTAAACGCGCCGCGGGCGACGGCCGCGGCCACCTGTTCGTCGGCTACGTCGCCGATGTACGAGCGACCCGCCTGGAGGCTCGCGATTTTGTCGCCGTCTACGTCGTAACCTATAACGCGGTAGCCGGCGTCGACGTAGGCTAGGGCCAGCGGCAGGCCGACGTAACCCAGGCCTACGACGGCAGCGCTCGCGTCGCGGCTTCGGATTTTATCGAGTAATTCTTCGCAAGTCATTTCCGTGCTCCTTAACCGTGCTAATCCTCATAAAGACTGTAACGCTTTACCCGGCCGCCGCACCAATATCAAGGACGGCAATCATAAATAATTGGTAATTTCTGGTCGCAGGAGGTGACAGTATTTTAATCGGAGGTATGAGATGGAGACAAAGGTTTTCCCCACGGCCAAAAGGTTAGCCGAGGAGGACGTTAATAAAGAAAACGTTTCGACCGCTCGAGCTCAAGACGTACGACAGGACGAAAGGATTGACGAACTTCAAACCCGTTTGGGCCGATTTCTGGGGCGCCTGGCCTCGAGAACGGAGCTTCCTCCCGAAAGAGCGGCGAGCATTCTGAAGCGAGTTAGAGAAGCGGTAAGAAAATAGCGCGGGCCCAATTTTCCGCGTCCGGGAACGGCTTCGGCCGTTCCCTTTTTTAAACGTTTACCGGCCGCGGCGCTTTGTGTTAATATAACATTAATAAGGAGGTTTTCCTATGCCGCGTCAACACCTGATTTGGCCTGTAATATTCGCGCTGTGTATATTTTCACTCTCGGCGTGCAAGGCGAAGCGAGAAGAACCCGCGCCGCCTGGCGAAGAGACCGCCGCGGCGGCCGAGGCCCCCGAGGGTTTTACGTTAATAGACGCGTCCGCTTTTAACGTGAGCGATTATAAGGGTCGGGTCCTCGTCCTCGACTTCTGGGCGACGTGGTGCGGCCCGTGCAAAAAGGGGATCCCTCACCTCATCGAGTTGCAGGACAAGTACCGCGACCAGGGCCTGACGATCGTGGGCATCAACCTGGACGACAACCCGGATAAGGACGTACCGCCGTACGCCGACGAAGTCGGCATGAACTACGTGAACGTCCGCGGTAACGAAAAGCTGAAGAGCGAATACGCCATCCTGGGCCTCCCGACCATAGTCATCTATGACCGCGACGGCAACGAGGTGATGAAGCGGGCCGGCTATATCGGAAAGGACCAGCTCGAGGCCAAGATAAAACCGCTGCTCGAGCCGCCCCGCACGTGACAGTAAGTCCCTCCCCTTAGGTCGGTTTGGGCCTTTAAAACATAGTAGCTACGCGAAGGCGCCGGCCGTCGGTTTGAACGACGGCGGCGCCGTTTTCGCCGGCGGCGAGGAGAAGCGCGCCGGCTTTTCGGTACAAGGCCAGCGTCTCCGCGGCGGGGAAATCCGGCGAGCCGGCCTTGGCGGGGAAGAAGGCCGCGCGCGGGTTGGCCGCGGCGACGAAGGCCGGCATTGCGGCGCCCCTCGAGCCGTGATGCGGCACCTTCAATACGTCCGCCCCCAAGTCCTTTCCGTCCCTTACAATACGTTCTTGCGCGGGGGCCTCTACGTCTCCCGTCAGGAGGGCTGCGAAGTCGCCGTACGTAAGCCGCAGTACCGTGGACGAGTCGTTGGACGAAAACGCGGGCGGGGCGCCGCGGGCGGGAGGCCAAACGCGCGCGACGCTAGCGCCGCCGACGTTCACTCTCCCGGGCGTGGCGACGGCGCGGACGCCCCTGGCTCGAGCCGCCGCGGCCAATTCCTCGAGCGCCCGGCTCGGCTCCGCGTCGGCCGGGGACCACAGCTCGCCCACGTCGAAGTTGTTTATCAGGTAAGTTGCGCCGCCGGCGGGGTCGGCGTCGCCGTGAGTCACGCACAGGTAGTCGATTCTCGTTATACCCTTGGCGTGGAGTACCGGCGTCACTACCCTCTCGCCGGCGTCGTATCCTCGGCCGGCGTACCCCGCGTCCACCACCATCGTCTTGCCGTTGGGGAATTCTATCAACGCGCTGTCCGACTGCCCCACGTCCAGGAAGGTGACGCGAAGCGGCAGCGCGGGTGCCGCGAGCCTGGGCGCGAGCCACAGGCCGAGGCAGCTGGCCGCCGCGGCCGCGAACGCGAACCTGGTCCGCCGTCGCCGAAAGGCGGCGGCTGCGATAATGAAAACGACGAGTAATATTAGGAAAGGCGAAGGCCTGGCGACCCAGAACTGCAAATCCCACCGCGGCCCCAAGACGGGCACGCCGGCGAGCGCCGGCCAAAGGCCGGCCAGCGGCGCGAGCCCAAGCGAGAAGTAGTGGCCCGCGGCCATAAGCACCTTGGCGCCGAGCCAGGCCGCGCCGCCGAATACGTCGCCGAGCGCGGGCCACACGGTGCCGGTAAGGATCGTAATCAAAGCCAGCGCGACGGCGCCCCCGGCGAGCGGTACCATCACCAAGTTGGATACCAGCGCCGTCGGCGTGAAGCGGTTGAAGAAGTAAAGCTGCAGCGGCAATACGCCCAGCTGCGCGGCGCAGGTTACGGCCAGCGATTCCCGTAC
>JAZGGY010000028.1:0-6191 GCA_036480675.1 bacterium
CCAGGACCGGCGTCCCCGGCGCGAGTTCCTCGACGGCGTTATAGACGTTCTCCACCGGCGGCGACGTCGTAACGGCGAGGCCCAGCGGCCAGAGCAGCGGGATGATAACTCCCAGCGCCACGAAGATGAAAATGTAGCGCCGGTCGACGTGTAGAAATTTTTCTAATATATTCAACGCGTTACCTCCGCGGTAAGAGCCGACGTCGTTAGTCGCCGCCGCCCAACCACGAGCGTTCGATACCCAGGATAATTTTAAGCGCGGTCGAAATGGCGCCCAGGCCGATGCCGATCATAATGCCGCGCTTGGCCGCCATGTTCGGGTAATCCAATATCCACTCCGCCAAATCCGGCAGCCACCGGCCCACGATGCTCTCCAGCGGCACCCGCCCCAGCATCACGATGACCGCGGCGACGAGGAGCAGGGTCGCCTCCAGCGTCCGCGCCCGGAACGTTCGAAACGCGGCCGAGGCGATGTAGAACGCCAACAGCGAGAACATCGTCGCCTGCATCGGGATCTGGATGTAGTTATACAGAACCATGAACGGGCTGTCGGCCTCGATGCCCCAGCCGAACCCGGTAATTAGCGAGGCGGAGATGCCGAACAGCGCGACTATGCTGTAGAGCCAGTCGCGCCGCCGACGTTGGACCTTTTGGATGTGGAGTTTGACGAGGTTGCCGATCCCCAGGATCATCGCGAAGGTCAGGACGATGATGAGCCACTTCAACATGTTGTCGAAGAGCCACTGCGAGTGGCGGTGCGGGATGAAGAACTGCACCGTCATGATGATGCCCATTATGAAACAGATCGCAAGAGGTAGTTCCCTACGCATAAGTGCCTCCGGACACGGCTAACTTGCCGAAGTCTCGAACAGTTTCGCGAACCACAGGCCGAGGTCGGTCGAGATAATAAGAAATATGGTCCCGACGATCAGCGCCAACATAATCGCGGCCTTGGACCAATCCTGCCCCTTCAAACTCCCCAAGAACAACGGGTCCCGGCCCAGGTAGGCCGTCGCGGCGTACAGCTCCTCGCCCATCAGCGTGTAATCGCAGGCCGTGATGAAGAACGGCAGCTGGGTAACGCGGTCCGTCCCGGCGATTTGAATCGCGCCGGTATCGGCGCCGGTTTCCGCTAGGATGAGCGACTCGGCGAAGAACGCGCCCATGTAGAAGCAGGTCGCCGGCTTTTCGCGGAGCATGATGCCGTCCACCGCGGCCACGTACCCGAACTGCGATTGCGTGACGAAGAAGACCGAGTCTTCGTCGAAGGCGTCCGGCTTGCCGGCCTCGGTATACGCCTGGCGCACTATCTCCTTCTCGACGATCATGACGATGGGGTCGTAGCAGGGGACGATGAGCGGCGTTTCGTATTCGGCCGTCTTCCGCGCTACTTTCCCCAGGATCGTCATGGCCGCGATGGTGGCTATTTCTGAGGCGTCGGCGAGGCCGGATACGAAGAGAATGGGCTTACCCATCTCCGTCGCCCGGCCTATGGCGTCCTCCACCGCGTCCAACCCCGCGATTTTACGGACAAAGAGTTCGGCGCCGCCCTTGGCGCGGAATATAAAGAAGATTATTACGAAGCTGGTGAAGACGACGCCGATCAAGGCGTTGCTTCGCGCCGTATTGAACCACTGGCCGGAGGCTTTCGCCGTCGATACCCCCAGGACCACGGGCGCGCTTTCGCTCGTGAGGGCGCGTACGCGGTATTCGTACGGGACGCCGTCTTCCGCCTCCTGGTCCTGGTGGACGACCTCGCCCGCCAAGAGTTCGCCTATGGTAACGAACACTTCCTCGCCTTCGGCGCGCCGTTGGACTTCGTACCCCTTGAAGCCCTCCTCTTTTTCCAACGGCGACGCCGGCCAGGTAATTTCGACGGTGCCGCCGGCGTCGTTGGGGGCGTCGCGGGCGGTGACGGCGGGCGCCGCCTCTTCGGCCGCGGCGAACGCGGCCGCGCCCAACAAGAGAAGAGTGGCGAACGCTAGCGATAGTTTTTTCATAGCTTTATCCTTTGGCGGCGGTTAACGCCGGCCCGACTCGATAAGCTCGACGTTGGCGCGCGGGATGACGTCCTCGCCGCCGGCGTCGAACTTGACGCCCAACACGCGGACCTTAGATTCGGAATCCAGGACTTGCAGCTCGACCGGCAGCGACGTCACGTCGCCCAATTTGCCGAAGTACGGCTCGCGGATGACGCGGACGCGCGAGCCCACCTCCAGGTTGGACCCTTCTTCCTCTTCGGCGCCCACTTTGGCCATTATTTCGCCCGGGCGCGGAATTATTATCTCCGGCCTGATGACGCCGGCGCGGATCTGCGTGGCGCCGTTTATCGAGGCGTACATGCCCTCGCAGCAAGTCAAAAGTTCGAAGGTGGCCTCCGCCATCGGCATCTCGCCGAAGCCCTCCGTGACTACCAGCGTGACGCCCAGCGTCTCGTGGCCCGTTATGGCGACGCCGAGGTCGAAACCCAGGAAGTCGCGAAGGTCGCGGTCGTGGAAGCCGCCGGCGATGACGCCCAACGCGCCCACGGCGATGGCCTTCTTGAGCGCCGCCGCGGTGGCGAGGCTGCCGCCGAGAATTATCTTGCCCTCGCACTCCGGGCCTATGTCTTCCGGGGCGAGGACGTCGCGGGGGCCGGAGGCGACGATCTTCACCTCGCCGTACGCCTCGCCGCCGATGCCGAAGATCCCCTGGACGAAGGTCCCGACGCACTCCACGTCCACGCCCTCGCTGCCGACGACGTCGACGACGACGCCGTCAATATAGGCCGTGACGGATACCTCCATCGGCGGCTCGCGGACGATGACCTGGCCCGTTACGTTGGAGACGGTCTCGATCGTTCCTTTGACCGGCGACGCGGCTTTGGAGGTGAAGAGGCCGAAGAGCTGTTTCATCTGGGCGATCACCTGGTCCTCTTCGACCTGCGCCCCTTCCTCCGCCAACATGTACTTCGGTATGTCCTCCGGCGGCATGCCGAGCTTGTTGGCCACGTTCACCGTCTCGACGTTGCCGGGTAAATAAGTGCGCGCGACGACGTCCAGCGCTTTGACCTTGTCGCCTTTTTCGACCAGCACTTCCCCGGTCAGCGGCAGCCGTCGCTGTTTGCGCACCAGCGCCGTCTCGACCACTTTAAGACCCGGGGTGTACGCGTGTGCCATAACGAACTCCTACTATATGCAACCGGCCGGGAGGCTATGAAAGCTGAGCCGGGGGGTTTTCGGTTCATTCCCGAAATCAAGGCCGGGCCGAGGCGGCGTCGGTCAACTCCAGCGTAACCTTGCCCAGCGGCGTTTTACCGACCCGCTTGACCAGGGAGCCGTCCTCGGCGAACCAGAACGTGGCGTTGCCGAAGCCGCCCTTGGCCTGCAGGACCTTCGTCGGCACGCTCTCGCCGTTGGCCTCCAGCGTCTGGTCCGCGACGTACTCTATTTTGGTTTTGCGGACCTTTCCCTGCTCTAAATCGAGCGCTCGGATTTCGATTTTGCTCCCCGGCGCCGCGAGCTTGGCCAACGCTTCGTCGGCCTCGACCATGCCGAAAGACGCCGCGGGAACGTCTATCGTTTTGACCTTTTCGCCTTTGGTAATAGTAAACGAGAACCCCTGTGCCGTACGCGTGGCTTTTACTTCGGTCGTCTTACCTTTCTCGGTTACGGTCGAAGTATAGTAGACCAGCGTATCGCCGCTGCGGTAGCGGTCTTCGGTCTGCATGAACGTATATTGGCCCGCCTTATCGCGCCGGGCCTCGGTTACCGAGGTGAATCGCTGCACCAGCGCGCCCCCCAGGTTGGCGCTGCTTTCGACGACGTGGCAATAACCCACGTGCTTGTCGCCGTCGTATACGGCGTACCACCAGTCGGCGCCCGCCGACGCGGCGATTAAACACGCGAGCACTAAAAAAGCGAACAACGAGCGGTTTCGGGAAGTCATGACGTCGCTCCCTGGTTCATGCGGCCTCATTCGGGCCGTGGTTCGGATAAACGTCTAACGCGGCCAGCCACCGCTGGAGGGCGTCGACGCGCGCCGTTTCGTCCTGGGGCAGGTTCAGCGGTCGCCCCCGGCAATCGAAGATGACGCCCGCTACGCCTCCCTCCAGCTCGGCCTCCAAGGCTTGTCCTTTCCCGAGGCCGAGGTCGAAAGGCCGAACCGGGTCCAGCCGGGCCTTCACCCTCTCGTCCACCGCCAGCGGCAAGCGAGCCATCTCGCCGTATTTTACCTCTTCTTCGACGTGGCCGCGCCCCGGCCAATCGGCCGTGATTTTCAAACAGGTTTGACCTTTTTTACCGTTACCCACCGGCGCCACGCACGAGCCCAACCGCACCAGGCAATCGCGCTCGAAGACCTGGGTCGCGGCGTCGGGCATAACGGTGGAGAGAACGCCGAGTTGCGGCATCATGAATATGGAGTCCACCGCCAGGAACGTCACCGCCTCCGGCCGGAAGCCGTCGATGAGCATGAGCGCGGCCTGGACCCGCCGCGGCGCGTGCGACAACGTCCCGCCCGAGCCGACCAGTATATCGAGCGTAAGCATATTGACCAGCGTCCCGCCGGTCATGGTCTGATCGAAGGCGTCGGATATGGTCCGTTCCTGCTGGATGCCCTTCAAGCCCACGGCCAGCTCCTTGTGCTGGACGAAAGCCAGCCGGAGCGCCTCCCGGGCGATGGCCTGTTCGATGATGAGTTCGGTCAGCGTTTGCGGTATGGTCGTGGGCCGGATCATCTTGTTCCGGATGCGGTCGCGCAGGTCGCGCTCGTCGAGCTGGGATTTGGGGAAGGGGACCCACCGTATTATGTCCGGCAGGCCGGCCTCGGCCAGGACGTTGGAGATGGAGTACGACATCCCCAGGTTGGCGGACACCGTGCGATTGAACACTTTTTCGAAGACGGAGAAGATGTCGGTCGTGGCGCCGCCGATGTCGACGCCGATGACCTCGAGGCCCTCCCGCTCCGCTATGGTTTGGATTATGGCGCCCACGGCCGCGGGAGTGGGCATAATGGGCACCGCGGTCCACGACATCAGCTTGGAGTAACCGGGCGCCTGGGCCATGACGTGTTCCATGAAGAGGTTATGGATCTCGTGACGGGCGGGGCCCAGGTGCTCGCGTTCCAGCACGGGCCTGATATTGTCGACGACGTAGAGGGAGGTCTTTTCGCCGAGCGTTTCCTCGATATTGGGCCGCGCGACTTTGTTGCCGGCGTAGATGACGGGGAGTTGGAAGCCGGCGCCGAAGCGCGGCCTGGGGTCCGCGGCGCCGATAAGCTCCGCCAGCTCGACGACGTGGCTTACGGTCCCGCCGTCGATGCCGCCCGAGAGCAGTATCATGTCCGGCCTCAGCCGCCGGATGGCCTCTATCTTCTGGTGAGGGAGGCGGCCGTCGTTGGACGCCAGCACGTCCATGACGATGGCGCCGGCGCCCAGGGCCGCGCGTTGGGCCGACTCCGCGGTCATCGTCTTGACGACGCCCGCGACCATCATTTGGAGGCCGCCGCCCGCCGACGAAGTGGACATGTAGATGTCGACGCCTTCGTCTTTGCCTTCGGTGACCAGGACTTTGTGGTCGGCGATGAGTTTGCGGCCCGTCAGCTCCTCCACTTCGCCCACGGCGTTGAGGACGCCGCGGGTGACGTCCTCGGCCGGTTTCTCGACCGTGGTGGGGGCTTCGCCGCGAACTTGCAGGCGGTACTCGTCGCCCTCCTTTTTTATCAGGATGGCCTTGGTCGTAGTGCTGCCGCAGTCGGTGGCCAGTATCGTTTTTACGTCGGAAAGTTCCATATCTCAAACAAGTGCCGGTGTTCCCGGCGGCGTTGGGGCCGTCTCCCCGCTATCGCTTTTTTCGGCGTTTTTTCTTTTCTTCTTTCATCTTCGCTCGCCACTCGGCGTCGTAGCTTTCGATGACGGTCAGTAAGCGTTCGACGTTCTCGCGCTCTTCCAGCGCCAGCCGCACGTCGTTGTACCCTCGCAGGTTGAAGATCGACCGGACTAGCGGGTCGAAGAAGACCATCGCTTGTGAGCCGATAAACGAGAGGGGTTTGGTGGATTCCAAAAAGAAGATCGCGGGCGCCGTCAAGCTGCGCTCGACGATGGCTCGGGCGATTTTCCCGATTAGCTCGTCGCGCCTTTCGGGCGAGAGTTCGCCGTAATCGGGTTCGCCGGTGGCTTCGAAAAGGCGAGGCATAAGCGCGGTTGCTAGGCT
>JAZGGY010000029.1:0-5532 GCA_036480675.1 bacterium
CGGCTCGAGCGACGGTACGCCCGACGTCTTGGCGAAAGAGGACGGCGTCAACGGCGTAACGGTGCGCTACCACGAGAAGAACCGCGGCAAAGGCGCCGCTATACGAACCGGCGTCGAGGAGTGCACCGGCGACGTAGTCGTCATCCAGGACGCCGACCTCGAGTACATGCCGGAAGAATTCCCGGCGCTGATCCAACCCATTGTCGAGGGGTACGCCGACGTCGTTTACGGCTCGCGCTTCCTGGGGACCCACCGCGTATTCAAAGTCGTCCATTACTTCGGCAACAAGTTCCTGACGCTCGTCGCGAACGTTCTCTACGACACCATGCTCACGGACATGGAGACGTGTTATAAGGCATTCCGTGCCGACGTTATTAAGAGCGTTACGATTAAATCGGACCGCTTCAACTTCGAGCCCGAGATAACGGCTAAAGTTTTCAAACAGAAAAAACTCCGCGTATACGAGATGCCTATCTCGTACCACGGCCGCGACTACGACGAGGGTAAAAAGATAACCTGGTTCGACGGTATACCGGCGCTCTGGGCCCTCATCAAATACCGCTTCACCGACTAAAGATGCTAACGTTCGTCGCGGCGGCGTGGTCGGTGGCCGTCATACGGCCGGCAACCCAGGGACGCAGTAAGTAAAGCGTCAAGCCCAAGGCCCCGGTTTAGCAGGCCGATGGATAAAAATGTTGATTTTCATAATAAATGATGTAGAATCACCTTAAGAGGTGATATGAATGGGTTATCGCGAAGACGGTTTAGAACATTGGGGAAATTACTGCGGAGCCTGCGGAGATACTTTAGGCCTAGAAGTTCACCATATAGACGGGGACGGTGATAATGACGAAATAAGTAATTTATTCCCCGTTTGCGGTACTTGCCATAACTTATTAACTGAAGGTACGCTTAAAATAAACCCAGGCGATAGAGAAGTGGTTGTTTCCCTAGAAGGCTTGTATTATAAACTGGAAGGTTCCCCTAAACCGAGGGGCGAAGTTGAAATACAGATTCATCGATTTTTATCCGTTGAAAATCCTGCGCTAGAATTCGAGCAAAACTACCCCCTTATTTTATTACAAGACGGTGTTAATAAAGCTTTTTACACGGAATGTCATTTAAAAGCGGTAACGCTTGCCGAATTATTAGACTTAGAAGCCATACTTAACCCAGATGAGGTTGAAGGAGAAGAAGACGAATTATATAAATTTAACCGCGAGTTAGTAATCAACACCGCAGTTTATCATAAAATGGAAATAGACGCCCAAAATGGTAGGCCTTTTTCTGATTTAGTTATTGAATGGTGTAAGCGTTATCGGAGAGATAAACCTTTAAAAGTTTTAGGCGGGCAACATAGGGCTAAGGCTATAATAGCCGCGGTAGAAAATAACTTTGAAACAGAAAGATATCACGGAATAAGGGTGTTTTTCGGTTTAAACAAAGAACAAAGAAGTCAGATTTCACTTATATCAAATACGAATATAGCGATTCCTAAACCCCTATTAGATAGGATTGGAGAACATAGCTTAGGCCCCAGATCTAGGGAATTTTGTCAAAAAATGGGTATTCTAAAAACAGGGCAAGATTTCGCCGATAGACAGGTAGGCGATGACCGTTTTACGGTACAATTACTTAGGTGCCTAATAGTTAATTTTTGCCGTGGGTTAAACTTTGAAGGGGACGTAGATAAGGATTTACACGAAGGCGTAAGAGTAGTATCCACTGGTTCGGAAACGCCGGACCAATATTATTTGCAAATAATCTACGACAAGAAAAATATATGGGAAGAAAAAAATATTATCGAACTAGGAACTAAATACGCTGAATTACATAATGCCCAATTAAATTCTTGTTTAAACGCGCCCGACGATAAAAAAGAATTAAAACGAGTTTCATTTAAATATAAAGTATTTACTCCTGCGGTAACCGCAGCTTGGGCTTACGTAAGTGGGTTACTTTCCAGAGACAAAGCTAGACTCACCCGCCATTATTCTCTACCCCAAGTATATGACAAAGAAATATCTAAAGACCCGCTAAACTCGATAGATTTGTCGCAATACCGGCACGAAACTTATGACGAACCCGGGTACCGCGGAGTGGGTACACGCCAAAACCCGGTAGACCTTCAAAGGCTAGTTGAGATATTCCTCGCCCAAAGCCAAGAAACTTTCATGGGCTCAATAAGCAAAGAGTTAATCAATCTCGCGGTTGAATTGAGGGAAGACAAATTTAGAGAAAAAGAAAAAAAGGTTGCCGAAGAAAGGGCAGCTAAAGTCGCTGAAAGAATAAAAAGAAAGATAAGCAAAAAATAATAATGGTTTTGCCCGTTTTCGTAGGTTACGTCCGGGTTGACATCGCTACCGGGCTCTTTTTATTGATTCAAAGGCCGTTCCTATATTAACTTGGTGGCACGGTTCTCGGCCTGGCCAAGTCATCCTACCTTCCAAACCTCTAGTCGGGGAATAAATAATGTGCGCCGGTAATAGTTTTGACGCTTGCCGTATCCGTCCGGCCGCACCTTTATGAATCGACAATTATAATTAGCTCTAAACCCAACTAAGGCGGATAAACTGGGGTCGCGGTGAAAGCACTAGTCGTTAAAAGCGGAAAACTTTCTGTAGACCCTTCGTACGCGAAGCCCGCGCCGGAACGCGACGAAGTTATAGTCAAGGTCCGATACGCCGGCGTTTGCGATACCGACGTCCAACTGGCGTCGGGATATTTGTCGTTCGAAGGAGTCCCGGGCCACGAGTTCGTGGGCGTCGTGGAGGCCGGCTCGGAGGCGTGGCTCGGTAAGCGCGTCGTCGGCGAGATCAACTGCGCCTGCGGCGTTTGCAGCCATTGCATCCAAGGCCGAAGCAACCACTGCTCGTACCGAACGGTATTAGGCATCGACGGCCGCGACGGCTGCTTCGCCGAATATATAATGCTGCCCACGGCTAACCTGCACGAAATCCCGGACGACGTGCCCGACAAAAAGGCCGTTTTCGCGGAACCCCTGGCCGCCGCGGTCAACGTCGTCGAACTAACCCACGTCCCGCCGACGTACGAAGTAGCGGTCGTAGGCGACGGCAAAATCGGCCTGCTGGTCGCGGAAGTGATAAGTCTTAGCGGCGCCGCGGTGGCCGTCGTGGGCCACCACCCGGGCCGGGCCGATAAGCTCGCGGCCATGGGCCGCGCCGTCCCCATGTTGCGGCCCGACGACGCGCCGGACGGCCACTACGACATAGTGGTCGAATGCACCGGCGCCGCCGACGGCTTACAACACGCCCTCCGCTACGTACGGCCGCGGGGCACCGTCGTCTTGAAGACCACCATCGCGGACCCGCACAACGTCGACCTCGCGCCGGCTGTCGTCAACGAGGTTACGGTGGCCGGGAACCGTTGCGGCCCGTTCGCGCCGGCGCTGAGGATGTTGAGCGAAGGCCGCGTCGACCCCACGCCGCTCATCGAGGAAATCCACCCCGTCGAGGATTTACCGGACCTGCTGGCGCGCGGCGCCCCGGGCTTGAAGCACCTTATAAAGTTCGAATAAAAAAGCGGCCTTAAGGCCGCTTTTTCAATCACGAGCTATCAAGGGAGAGCGACTAACTCGCCGCGCCTTCTAACTTCTTTATCCGCTCCTCCAGCGCGCGGATGCGCCGCGCCTGCAAGAAGTCGCCTATCAAATTAATCACGTAAAGCAACGTAAGAAAAGAAAGCCATATCGCCACCCATTTCATCTCGTCTTCCTCCGTTCAGTCGAACAGCGTCCAGTTAAATCCTACGTACGTGCGCATCCGCCGCGGCACCGAGTAGCCGGGCCTTATCACGTAGTCGCCCGCGCGGTTTATGTTCTCGATGTTACAGTACAGCTGAAACGAGACTATGGCAATCGAAACGTGCGCGCCCAATTGCCAGTACGCCGGGAGCTCGTACCGATACGGTATTTTGAAGTACGGATACGGTTCGACGACGTACTCCGGCGACTCGGCACCGACGTTGCGTCGGACGCCGGTGTATTCGACGCGAGCCTCGGTCCGCACCGTTAAATCGTCTTTGAGGAAACCGACCTGCCATCCGAGTTTGCCGAAGGCTCGATGCCGCGGCACGAAGCCCACTTCCTCCCCGTCGGCGCGCGTGGCGTCCGTTAGGCAATAGCTCGCGCCCCAATCGAACCACGGCGATAGCGCGCCCTCGGCCGAGGCTTCGACGCCGCGCCGCGTTAGCTTCGCCGTCCACAAGCCCTCGCCGTCGAGGTAAACGTCTTTGCCGCGGTTGTAGAAGTACGCCAAGCCCGCTTCGACGACGCTTCGACGATAAAAACGCGCCCCTATCTCGTAGCCGAGTTCACGCGTTACTTCCTCGCGTCTTCCCAACTCCGCCGCCGCGGGAAGGCGCACGCCGCCGTTGAAAGCCCCGTAAACCTTGACGGCCCGCGCTAGCAACGCCGAAGCCGCCAAGCGAGGGCTCAGCGCGCCGCCGACGCCCGCCAGGGCGTCGTAACTCGTCCCCACGGCGAGGTAGACACCCGCCGCGGGCCTTATCTCTTCCAACACCCTGCCCGAGACGAGGACCGCCTTTTCGCCCGAGTCGACCTCGCCGCGAAGGCCGCCGGCTGCCTCCACCGTAACCGCGCCGCCGCCGGCGTGCGGCAACGTGTACGAAACGTCGCCGCCCTCCTCGTACGCCCGCGTCTGGTACGACCGCCCTTCCTCGACGTCGTGGAACCAACTCCGCGTGGTTACGTAATAACCGCGCGCACGCAAATCCCCCGCGCCCCAGCGCCGCCGGCCGGCCACGCGCAGCCTATCGTGCCAGCCCTTCTGCAACCCGGGCGCCTTGGGGTCGGACGCCCGAAGCCGTACCTCTTCCCAACTCCAGGGATGCAGCACGCTCTCGTCGACGGCATAATGGCCGTACACGACGTCGAACTCGCCGCCGTCGCCCCATCGGCGAGCCAAGCGGCCATCGACGTTGGCCGAAGTATCGCGGTCGTGCGTATTGGGTTCCGTCGTAAGTATGCGGTTGCCGCTCGCGAAGAGGTCTATCCCTCGGACGGTCATGCCGAAGTTGAAGCGGTAACGTTCGGTATCGAAAGAGCCGTCCGACGCCGACAGCAGCGCGCGCGCCGATTCGCGCGGCCCTTTCATCGTCTCGACGTTGACGACGCCCGCGACGGCCCGGTCGCCGAAACGAAACGACGCCGGCCCGTTGATAACCTCCACCCTCGCGACCGCCTCTATCGGGAAAACCTTCAAGTCGGCCCACCCGGTGGCCAGGTCATTCACCGGTACGCCGTCCACGAGCAACAACACCTCCCGGCCGGTCGCGCCCCGGAAACGCGGCGTCATCGTCGCGCCCTCACGCCCCGGGACGTACTCGACGTAGATGCCCGCCTCTTCCGCCAGGACTTGGCCCAGCCACAAGTAACCCCGATTACGCAGGACCTCGCCGTCCAGGACGCGCGCCGTCCCGGCGAACTCGCGCGCGAGGACGGGAACGTACCCGCCGACGGTAAGCGTCTCGCTACCGGCGTAACGCTCCTCG
>JAZGGY010000030.1:0-2032 GCA_036480675.1 bacterium
CAAATGGTCGACGTTGGCCGTGACGATCACGCGGGGCGAGCCGTCCGCGACGAAGGCGTCGACGACGTCCAACGTCTCGGCCACGGAGACGTTGTGGATCGCCGCATCCATGATGGGGAAGCGCTCGAGCTCCAACGCAGCTGTCACGGTTTTATTATCGCTCCAGCCTCCCGGCCAGGTCCGCGACGACGACGCGGAAGAAGCGGTACGTGTCCGCCAGCACGTTTATCTTGCTTCTCTCGTCGCCGTAGATGGTGGGCACGGGGACGTGGCCTATCCTGGCGCCGGCGCGCGCGGCCTTCAAAAGCATCTCCGACTCGAGGTCGAACCCGCGGCGGACGAGAGGGAGCCTCTCCAGCGCGGCCAGCCGGAGCGCCCGGTAGCCGGTCTGGCTGTCCCGCACCAGCCGGCCTGCCAGCACCGATATTACCGCGGAGGTGAAGGTGTTGGAGAATATTCGCTGCGGCGGCATGCCGCGCACGTCTTTCATTCGCGTTCCGATGACGACGTCGGCGCCCCGCGCGAGCGCCGCCAGCATGGCCGGGATAGCCGCGGCGTCGTGTTGGCCGTCGGCGTCGAGCGTTACGGCGGCGTCGAAGCCGCGTCGCCTCGCCTCCTGCAGGCCCGCGAGCAGCGCCGCGCCCTTACCCCTGTTGGGCTCGAGCCGTAGGACCGACGCACCCGCGGAAGCCGCCTCCGCGCCCGTCCGGTCGGGCGAGCCGTCGTCGACGACGAGCACGTCCGCCAGGTACTCCCTCGCCGCGGCAACGACTTTACCCACCCGGCCTTCCTCGCGGTAGGCCGGGATTACCGCTATGGCCTTCACCTCTCTGATTTCACAAGTATAATATAACAACGGGATAGAGGGATATCAAGACAATGAGCGCCACCGCGCCCCGGCCAAGCCGTCGCGACGCCCCCGGTCGCCGGCGGGCCGCGCCTGCGAGCGTTATCGTAATAATAACGGCTAACGCTAATATAAGCAGGCTGAGGGGCGCGAAGGGCATATTGCCGTTAATGAACAGCGTCGCCAGGACCGCCGCCGCCCCCAACGCTCCCGTCCAACGGCGCAGCGCTTCTCGCCCTCCCGGCCGCCACAGCTCGCCGACGACGGCGCCGCACAGGACCGCCGCGGGCAGCGCCGCTATAAGCCACCGCGTAGGCTCGAGCGCCATCGGCGCGTAGCCGCCGAGCGACGTCGGCATAAAGTCGAACGCCGCCAGCGTGAAGACGAGCAGGCCGGCGTAGAAGAACGCGTCGCGCGACCGTTCTCTAATAAAATAAATCCCCGCGGCGAGAGCGACGACGACGGCGAAGCCGAAGCCGAGCGGGTCCCAGAAGAGCATGGCCGCGGCGGCCGCGACGAGCCTTTTTATCAACAACGCCGCCTCCGCGTAAAATTGCGTCGGCGTCGCCAGCATCCCTCGCAGGTGGGCGAGGGGCTCCCCCGTGCGGAAGTACTCCAGAGCCCCGGCCGCGGCGACTACCGGCGCGAAGCCGCCCAGCCAGGCGAACGCCCGCGCGGCGGCGCCGTTTCTACGGAGGGCGTTGTATATGGAATATAACAAGTAGAACGCGACGAGCGCCAGCGCGCTGACGCTCAAGGCCGCGGCGACGCCCACGAGCGCTCCCGCCCAGAGCAGGTCCGAGACGCGGCCGCTGCGACCCTCGCCTTCGGCGAAGAGGTACAACGAGAAAGCGGCGGCCCCCGCGGCGTACGTTACCGACGGATGGAATACGGCGGCGACGATGGAGGCGGGCAGTACGGCCCAGACGAAGGCCGCGGCCGCGCCGGCGAGCGGGCCGCCCAACCGGAGGCCGAGCGCCGCCAGCGCGAACGCCGTGACGGCGCTGGAGGCGGCCGAAGCCCACGGGACCGGTACTCCCAGGTGCCAGGCGTACGCCAACCGGAGCGCCAGCGCCAGGACGGCGACGGCCCAGACGGCGGCTACGAAAATAGACGTGGGGCGGTTGTCGGGGGGATTTTCGATGGCTTCAGGGGGCGGCTAATCTTGGGCGCCGGCGCCGCAGC
>JAZGGY010000031.1:0-11224 GCA_036480675.1 bacterium
AAGGCGCGACCGCCCGGCTTAAAGTCTACGTTACCGATAGTATGATGCGCGAACGCGGCCACGAGGCCGTGAGCCAATTGTGACGCGAGCACCGCGGGGATGACCTCGAGAGGGTGGTAACCCAGAATAATTAAAATGGGCGCCAGCGTAAGGCCGTAGCCCATGCCCAGGCTCGAGTCTACGTAACCCGAGGCGAACGATAACCAAATGAGCGCGATCGCCGGCCCGGCCAACAGGAGGCGCGGTAGCGGTAGCGGCCACAGCCAGCTCACGACCGTGGCGGCGGCCATTATCGCAAGGGCGAGAAGAATCGCCTGATATTTTTTACTCATCGCCAATTCGGCTTCACGTACCCGTTCGAGGGATTATCATGTTTGACTATCTTTATTATAATTATTCCCCGGCGTCAAGCGAATTCATAGTATTCGAATTTTTCAAACTGGACAAATGGGGGGTCTTTATATATATTCTTAGTCACGGACCGAAAGGGTTTCCCAAACAGGAGGTTATTATTATGAAGTATTTTAACTACGTTGTCTTGGCCGCGATTGTTATGGCGTTGGCGATAGCTTTTGCGGGGTGCCGGAAGAAAGTCGAGGAGCCGGCGACGGCCGAGACCGCCGAGACCGTCGCGGCCGTAGAAACGCCGGAAACGCCCCTCACGTTGTCCGCGGAAGCGCAGAAGCTCCCGCCCGGGATAGAGGTGGCGGTGATAGAGACCGAGGAAGGCGTAATCGAGATAGAGCTTCTAACCAAAGAGACCCCCAAGACGGCGGGCAATTTCATCAAGCTGGTCGAGGACCGGTTCTACGACGGCATTCCCTTCCACCGCGTCGAACGCGGTTTCGTAGCGCAAGCGGGCGACGCGACGCTCGTGGGGCGCGAAAACCCGGCGATAGTGATCCCGGCCGAGCCCGACAAACGCAAGACGGTCCGCGGCGCGGTTTCTATGGCCCGCTCGATGGCCCCCGGCGCGACGGAGTACGGCGCTACGAGCCCGACGCAGTTCTTCATACTCACCGGCGATTCGCTCCACCTCGACCCGGACTTCTGCGTCTTCGGCATAGTGGTTACCGGTATGGACGTCGTGGATAATACGCAGAAGGACGACGTAATAAAGCGCATACGCGTATTGAAGGTCGGCGAGGGACAGCCCGCCGAGGAGGCCCCGGCCGAGATGGAATAGGAGGCTGCGCGGGCCTAACGCCGAACCCGCGGCGAGGCGGGTTTCGAATTCGACGGTGGGCAAGGCGTCCTTTTTGGAATTGCGGCGTTTTCGTAAAAGACGCATCCTAAATAGTAAGGAGTAAGACGATGAGAATTCTTTTTTACCTGGGCGTAGCGGCTACCGCGCTCGCGCCCGCCCTGGCGTCCGCCGCGGTCGAAGTGTACGGCGAAGACGCCGTGGCCTTGCGAACCGAGGAGGAAGAGATGCCGCTCGAACTCTCCGCCGCGGCGCGGGAGCTTCCGGCCGCGACGAAGGTCGCCGTGATGGAGCTAACCGACGCTAGCGTCGTCGAGGTACAACTCCTGGTGGACGAGACGCCCAAGACGGCGGGCAACTTCATCGCCCTCGTCGAGGATGGTTTTTACGACGGCATCGTCTTCCACCGCGTCGTTCCGGACTTCGTCGTTCAGGCGGGCGACGCGACGCTGGTGGGCCGGGAGAACCCGGACATATCCCTTGAGACAGAACCCGACGTACGCAAATGCTTGCGCGGTGCCGTCTCCATGGCCCGGATGGCGTGGCGCGACGAGAACACGGATGAAGTGATTTACGGCGATACGAGCCCGACGCAGTTCTTTATTCTGAAATCGGATACGGCCCGCCTCGACCCCGACTTCTGTGTCTTCGGCGTTGTCGTGACCGGTATGGACGTCGTCGACGCCGTCGAGCAAGGCGACGTCATCGAGCGCGTCCGGGTCCTTACGGTCGGCGACGAGGGGGAAGCGCCGGCAACCGCCGAGGACTAGTCCGGCCGCCCCGCGAAAAGCCCGCTTCCCTGCGGGTTATAGGCCGTAGGCTTTTGCGCGGCTCCTAATCCCGTTTAGCCGCCTGCCACTTCTCCTCCATCTGCCGGAGGGTGGCGTCCGCCAGCTCGAGCCCCTCGTCGGCCAGCGCGGCCTGCACGGCGTGGAAGCGCCGCACGAACTCGTCGTTCGTCACGTTCAGGGCTTCGCCCGGGTCGAGGTCCAAATAGCGGCATAGGTTAACCAGCGAGAAGAAGAGGTCGCCCAGCTCGGCGCGCAGGCGTTCGCGGTCGCGGCGTTCGAGTTCCCTTTTCAACTCCGCCACTTCTTCTTCGATTTTATCCAACACGCCCCGCGCGTCCTCCCACTCGAAACCCACCGAGCGTACGCGGTCCTGGATGCGTTGCGCGCGGAGCAAAGCGGGAAGGCTTTTCGGAATGCCGTCGAGGAGCCGCCGGCCGCTTTCCTCGCGACCCTTTATCGTTTCCCAATTCGTGACTACTTCCGCCGCGCCGGAAACCTCCGCGCCGCCGAAGACGTGGGGATGGCGGCGCGTCAACTTCTCGATGATGTTGTCGGCGACGGCCTCGATGCCGAAGGCGCCGCGTTCCTCGGCCATGCGAGCGTGGAAGAAGACGTGTAGCAATATGTCGCCGAGCTCTTCTTTGAGCGCCCGGTCGTCCTTTTCCGAGATCGCTTCTACGGCTTCGTAGGCCTCCTCGATGAGGAAGCGGCGCATCGACTCGTGCGTTTGCTCGCGGTCCCAGGGGCACTCGGACCGCAGCCGCACGACGACCTCCCACAATTCCTTCAGCTTATCTTCCATAATCCACCGCCTTGACGGGGCAGCCGTTTTAGCTTAGTATTCCGATATGGTTAGCGAGACGCACGAGAAGCTCCGCCTGCTTTACGACATTTTACCGACTGCGGCGCCGGCTTCCGCCGCCGAACTCGCCGTGGCCTCGTCCCTCGAGGCCGGCGACGTGGCCGCCGCGGTCGAGGCGCTCAGAGCCTCGGGCGCTATGGTTGCGGGCGACGCGCGGAGCGGTTACCGCCGCGAGCTGCCGCCGCCGTTGGACCTGGGCGCCATATCCGCCCGGGTCGAAGGCCGGGTGGGGAGCGCACTATTCGTTTTCGACGCCGTTACGAGCACGATGGCGAAGGCGCGGGAGCTCGCTGGCGAAGGCCGAGGCCACGGCGTCGCGGCGGTGGCCGAGGAGCAGATCGCCGGGCGCGGCAGGTACGGCCGGGGCTGGGCGTCGCCGCGCCGCCTCGGCCTTTACACGTCGATTATCCTCGAAAAAAAGCGACTCCCGCCTGCGTTTACGCTTTTGCCGCTGATGGCCGGCGTCGCCGTCGCCGACGCGATAAAGACCGTCGCCGGATTGGCCGTCGAGCTGAAGTGGCCCAACGACCTCCTTTGGGAGGGCGCGAAGCTGGCCGGCATCCTGGCCGAATCGTACGGCGAACCGGACGCTGTCGTTTTGGGCGTCGGCCTAAACGTCTTTCAATGCCCTTACGATTTTACCCCCCGCGTCCTTTATCCCGCGACGTCCCTCGTCATGGCGGGCGCCACGAACACCGACCGAAACGCGTTAGCGGCGGCCTTGCTGAACGCTTTGGACCGATGGCTCGAGTGCTGGCTCGAAGCGGGTCCCGGCGGCGTCGTGGAGGCATGGCGCGACCGCAACGTTACGTTGGGCCGCCGCATCCGCATCGCCGGCACCGGTGTCGCCGGGACCGCGGTCGATTTGACCGACGAAGGCGCCCTGGTCGTGGAGGACGACGCCGGCGGCCGTCGCGTTATATATTCCGCGGACGCTTAGGGCCCGCGTCGCATCCTTACGAAAAACCGCCCGTTCCCCCGTTACGGTGCGTTCAAACCTTCCAACGGGCAACCGTCGCAGCGCGGCTTGCCGCGGCGGCACCGCTCGCGGCCTACGCGCACCAGCAGCGCGTGGTACTGTTTATATAACGCGACGTCGGCCTCGACGTTGGTTTCGAACAGCTCTTTTAACTCGTCGTAGGTGGCGGCCTCGTCGGCCAGGCCGTGGCGGTGGAGTATTCGGTGGGTATAAGTATCCACCACGAATGTCGGCAGGCCGCAGGCGTAGAGCAGAATGGAGTCGGCCGTCTCCGGTCCTACGCCGCGCACCGCGAGCAATTTGGGCCGAACCGTCGACAATTCCTCTCGGGCCATCGCCGCGACGTCGCCCTCGTATTCTATCCACAAGAAATCGAGGAGCGCGCGCAACCGCCCTGCCTTGACGTTGTAATAACCCGCGGGCTTTATGAACGGCGCGACCTCGGAGGGCGCAAGCCGAACGAGGGCTCCCGGTTCCAATAGGCCTGCGCGTTTGAGGTTGGCGATCGCCTTCTCGACGTTGGCCCACGCGGTGTTCTGCGTGAGAATGGCGTCCACCGCGACCTCGAAGGGCGTATCGCCGGGCCACCAACGCTGGTCGCCGTACGCGGCGTCGAGCGCGCCGAATATCTCCCGTAAAATCTCTCCGGTATAGGCCAAGTTTCTTTTAAACGGTAAATCGTTCCGGCGAGGATTATCCTTGCTCTCGCGTACGATATCAAGTAAAATCGGAACGTTGACGCAACAATTTTCCGAGAGGTAGGTGGAATATGTTACGTAGTCCTTTTTTGATTCTCGTAGGCGCGGCGCTCGCAGCGGGTGCCGCGGTAGGCCAAACCGGCGACGACCCCTTACTGGCTTATTCCGACACCGTCCAGGATATCACCGCCCGGTTCAACGCCGAACTAGTCGAAGCGCAACCTTACCTGGTCTGGCCCGGCAGCGACCTCGACCAGGACGAACGCGATAAACTCGCCTGGAAGCTCGAGGTGATAATCAACGACTTGGGCCAACTGGCGGATGAGATGGGCGCCCAGGCGGTCCCCGAGGGCTTCGACGAGTCGCACAAACTTATCGCCGGCGCGTTCAACCTATACATGACGGCGCTGAGCCGCTGCGGCTCCGGCATCCAACGCAACTACGTCAAGACCTTCAACGGCGGCGTGCAGGACTACAACGCCGCGGGCACCTTCCTCGATTCCGGCTTCACCGAGCTTGAGTCGGCTTTGGAGCACGCCGGGTACATCTTGGAGTAGGTCGGCCCCGACGCAGTCGCGGTATCGGTTTTAAGGGATGCGAGCCTTGGTGCTCGGTCCCCCCGCGCGTGCCGCAAGGCCGCTCTTTAACGGGTAGATTTCATCGTCCGCGCCAAGGCAAATGACGCCGCCGCCGAGTCCTTCCTCCCGCATAGCGCGATACACCAGAAGGTTCAACGCCCGCCGCGCCGTCGAAGCCGCGGCGTGGCGCGCGTTCCGGCCGTTGTTCGCGTTGGCGCGGCCGTGGCCTCGCAACCGCGCCGCGCGCGAAGGCCGCATCTTGGCGGTGGAGCGTATACTGCGCATCGGCGATACGCTCGTTGCCAGGCCCGCGCTCGCCGCCATCCGAAATGAATTCCCCGACGCCGAACTGGCGGTAGTATGTCAACCCGCGCTCGCTCCGCTGTGCGAGGCCGACCCCCTGGTGGACCGCGTCGTCGTCGCGGGGGCCGGCTTGTCGGCCTTCCGTCGGGCCGCCCGCGAGGCGAGGGGGTTCGGCGCGGCGCGCGCGTACGTCCTCGTCCCGGACCGGTGGTCTGCGTACCTGGCGTGGCTCGCCGGCGCCGGGGAGGTAATCGGCTACGACTACGCCGCCCGGGGCGCGGCGTTGACCGACCGTCGGACCCCGCCGCCCAGGGCCAACGTCCCGGCGTTCTCGTACGACGCCGCGACTCCCGAGATACACGCCGCGGCCATATGGCTGCGCTTGGTCGAACCGGAAGCGGCCACGCCCCGATCGTATCCTCCGCTGGAGCCCGGTTCGGCGGCGCGCGAAGCCGCCGCGGCCTTCGTACGCGACGCGTGGACGGAGCGGCCGGAGCCGTTCGTCCTTATGCACCCCGGCGCCGCCAATCCGTCGTATCTATGGCGGCGCGAAAACTGGCTCGAGGTAGGCCGCGAGCTGGCAAGGCGGGGAGTAAAGGCCATAGGCGTCACGGGCGGCCCGGGCGAGGGGGAGGGGGCCGCGGCCGTCGCCCGAGAGATCGGGTCCAACGTTGCGGCCTCGGCCGTAGGGCTCTCGCTGCTCGAGACGTGCGCGTTGGTAGCGTCGGCGGACTTGGTCGTCACGCTCGATACCGCGCCGGTCCACATAGCCTCCACCATGGGTACGCCGGTCGTCGCCCTCTACGGCCCGGGGGATGCGGCGATGTGGGCGCCGCTCGGCGTGCCGCACCGGGCGGTTGTCGGCGACGCGCCCTGCCGCGGCTGCAAATCGGCCCGGTGCTTCCAGGACCGGCATTATTGTATGGAGGCCATAACGCCCGGGGCGGTAGTCAAGGCCGCGGCGGAAATTTTGGAAGGGGTGCGCTCGTAAATGTATTTACCGATAGGAACGGTCCCGGCCTGGCTCGGCGCCGTCGGTTGGCTTGCCGCGGCGGCCTCGTTGGCCGCGGCGCTCGTTCGCCTACGCCGTTCCGACGTCGGTTTATCGGCGTTCGTCGGTGCCGGGGCGTTGGTTGCGGCGTTGCAGCTGTTGGAGTTTCCGCTGCACGGCGAAGCGCTCTTCGGCGGGACCGTCGTCGCCGTCGGCCTGGTCGTAATCGTCTTCGGCGTGGAGGTGGCCGTCTGCTGTCTTTGCGCGGCGACGCTCGCCCTCGGCCTGGTCGCGCCCACCGTAGATTGGGGCGCGTTGGGCGCGAATCTATTGGTGCACGCCGCGGTGGCGCCCTGGTTGGTATGGTGGTTGTACTCGAGGTTGAAGCGCGTCTTCGTCTCCGAGGCGGCGGGTTACGTTTTAGCCTTCGCCGTCGGCGGCGCCGGCGCGCTCGTCGTCGCGTTGACGTATTTGGCGGCCTTGCCGGCCTGCGGACCGGTCGCGGCGGACGTCGCGTGGCGCGTAATCACGGCCGGTTTGGCGCTGGCGGCGGCTGAAGGGGTTTTGGCGGCTTGGGGATACACCTTGGCCTTGAGTCAACGCTACCGCGGCGACGGCCGGCTCGAGCGTTGGGCGCCGCGGTCGTGGCGCGGCGGCTTTTGGTTGGCCGTTACGGCGGTAGTCCTCGCCGCGGGCGCCGCGCCGTGGGTGCCGCTCTACGGCGGCGTGTTGGGGCCGATGCCGGCGCTGGCCCGCGCCGCGGGGCAATCGTACGCGTTACGCGCCGTTTTGGGTTTGGCGACGGTGGCCGCGGCCGCGGCCTTGGCCTCCTTACTCTTCGGCGGGCATAAATTGACGCGGGTACTTTTCGGATATAAAGAAACCGGCGCGGGATCCCCACCGCGCCGGCCCCGGTTACCCGGGTACGCCCGGGTCATTCCTTCTCGATTAAAAGCCGCGACGCGGCGACGCCGAACAGGTCCTTCTCGGCTATTTCGGCCGAGACCCGTTCGTTGAATCTCGCCCGGCAAGTTTCGATTTGCGCGGCGAAGACCGAGGTCGCCATCCCCATGGCTTTGGCTTCGCTCAGCATGTCGGCGTCCAGCGACGCCACCATCTCCCGGGCGAACTCGTCGGCGAGTTCGGCCGCTTCTTTTTCGTCTTCGACGGGCATAATCTGATCAGCCCTCCGCGACGTCGAAGTCCGCCAACCCTCCGCGGACGAATATCTCCGTTAACGTATTCAGGTCGGCTGCGTCTATCTGCAGCGCGACGCCGCACCGGCCCGTGCGGCCCGGGGGCTGCGGGATGACCTCCGCGTCGTAACCCCGTTGCGTCGCAAGCCTTTCGGCCAGGATGGTGTCGTGGGTCGACGGGAAGCCGAGGACGGCGTATTTTTCGCTAACGGCGCGTCGCCGTGACGGTCGTTTTTCAGATCCGGAAACCATGTGGAAGACTTATGCAAATTTAAAAAAGAAGGGCGCCCGTGTCAAGGTGATTTAGCAGCGTACGCCGGGGCGAGTCTCTCCGGCGGCGCCGGACTGGACGCCGGTGAATGGCGTCCGGTTTTCTATTCCACAAAAAAACCGCCCCTAAGGACGGTTTTTTGTCCCACCTCGATATTTCTCTTTACCGGAACAACGCTCTGACGCGGCCGAAAGAAGTCGGCGCTACGGCCGTCTCCGTTACGCGCACCGTTCCCTTCATCGTCACGTGGTATTTGCAATGGTAGGGGAAGAAACCGGTCTTGTTGAATTTACGCTGGTAGGACTCGTTCTGGTTGAGGTCGCCGGAGTCCCAGACGAGCGTGTCGGAAGTCGACGTGTGGACCGCTACGTCGAGGTTGGTCCATTTGATCATTTCGCCCTTCAGGACTACTACGTGTTGGGGTACGAAGGCGAAATTCTGCATTTTGATTTCGGTTAGCGCGAGCGCCGCCACCCCGCAAGCCAGCAAGGCCGCCGTTAGAAATACCCACTTTTTCATAATCTAACCTCCTTTGGCTATATATTAGCAAAAATACCATAATTAGTCAAGCCGCGGTGCCCCGCCTTTGGGGTTGCGGCCGGCCGCGTTTATTCTTATAGTGGCGGCGTGGCGCGTTACTCGCTCAGCGCGTGCGCGCCGGCGTTCAACGAAGCCGGGAATATCGAGCGCGTCGTTCGCGCGTTCGCCGGGACGCTCGGGGGCGCCGGCGTCGACCACGAGATAATTATCGTCGACGACGGCTCGAGCGACGAAACGCCGCAGCTCCTCGAGCGCCTCGGCGGCGAAATAGCGTCCCTCCGCGTCGTGACGCACCGAAACAACGAAGGCTACGGTAAGAGCCTGCGCGACGCCTTCAACGCCGCGGCCGAGGATTACGTCTTCTACACCGACGCCGACGGCCAATTCGACCTCGGCGAGATGCTCGCCTTTTTGCCTTTGCTCGACGGCGGAAACGCGGTCGTCGGGTACCGCGTGGGCCGCGCCGAGGGCGCCCTTCGCCGCTTCGTCTCCTGGGGCTATAATTTGTTGGTCCGCGTTCTCTTCGGCCTGAAGGTCCGCGACGTCGACTGCTCGTTCAAATTCCTCCCGCGGCGCGAGCTCCAGGCGCTGGCGCTCCATTCGGATAAATTTTTCATAGACACGGAGCTTATGGTAAAGCTCAAGCGCGCCGGCGTACCGGTGCTCGAGCGCGGCGTGCGCCACCTGCCGCGGGAACACGGCCGCTCGACGGTGTCGCCGACGCACATTTTTACGACCCTTCGGGAAATAGCGGGGCTGGTAGTCGAGCTCCGAAAAAAGGAAACGGGCCCCGGAAGGGGCCCGCGGGTACGCGAAGAAGTTGATTAAACCAATCGGCCGGTCTCGCGTTATGCGGCGCCTACGCTGTTTTCCACCACCGTCAGGCGCCGTACGCTACCGGCCGATTTTATCACGGAGACCTGGCCGGGCTCCGTTGCGTATTCTTATCTTTCATCACTATTTAGTCGCTGCTCGGGCCGGAATCGTTTAACGTCGGCTCTCGCAAACTCCTATATAATTATAACATAAAAACGTCGTTTCGTAAAAAAGCCAATCGGGCCGTGCGGGGTCCCGAGCGGCGCCGTCGGCCCGTGTCTAAGGAATTTGACTTACGGCGGCGGCTTTGATATATTAAGATCGTTCGGGTTCGCGTTGCGGCAATCGCCGCCGACGAGCGCTAACAAGAAAATGGAGGTGAGGTATGAGGATCTACGTTATGACGGTGGCCGCGTTAGCGGTTTGTCTTGCTTGGGCGCCGGCCGCGTTCGCCACCGGCAGCGAGGTTTACGTCAAGTACGGCGAGGGGATGAACGCTATTCCCTGGTGGCCGCACCCCACGCTGCCGAGCGTGCGGTGCCAAATGCTCTACGACAGCTCGTACATAAACCACGCCGGTACCATTACGGATTTTCGGCTGGAAAAAACCGACGGCAATTCGGCGGAGTTCTACAACGTCAAGTTCTACCTGTGTCATACTAATCTTACCTCTCTTACGCCGGTTTTTAAGCAAAATTACGGTGGGAACACGCCCACGATGGTCGCCAGCTTCGCCACCTACAAGGTCCCGGCGGTGGTGGGGCCGTACCCTATTCCGATGGCCGAGACTTTCGCGTACAACAACGTCGACAACCTCCTCTTCGAGGTTACGTGGGAGTCCTCGGACAAGACGAACATAATGTGTCGGATTAAGAACGGGTCCGTGGCCAACCACCGTTGTTTTGCGTGGGACTATAAGGCCGAGGCCGGGACACCGGATATCATAGCCTACAACGCCCTCATAATCTTCGACAAGTACCCGGGCGTCGCGCCGGCGTCGTTCGGCCGCCTTAAAGCTTTGTTTCGGTAGCAGGGAATCATTTTTTCGAGAGAGGAGGTTAGCGTATGAGAACGGTAATTGTAACGTTTGCGGCCGCGGCGCTTTGCGCGGGTTCGGCTTTCGCCACGGGCCACTCCGTTTATATCTTAAACGGCAGCACGGGTTCCACCTACCCTTGGTACTCTCCCAACGAAGGCATGCGGTGTCAGATGCTGTTCGACCGGGATAAGATCGACTACGCCGGGACGATCACCGAGTTCGAATTGGAGAAACAAGTCTACGTGGGCGAGTACGGCAACGTCAAGTTCTACCTGTGTCACACGTCGCTCTCGGCGCTGGCGACGGATTTCAGCGCCAACTACGGCGGCTATACGCCCAAGCTGGTGGCGAGCTTTTCGACCTACAAGTTGCCCGCGGTCGAGGGCGTTTATCCCATCCCGATGGCGGAGACGTTCGATTACAACAACCGCGATAATCTCATTTTAGAGGTAACGTGGGAGACGGGTGGCCGGCAAAAGGTGACGTTGTTATCGGGTACGGTAACGGCGCACGTCTGTTACGCCAACGACGCGAAGGCTACGATAGGGACCGTCGCGAACGTGGCCTTAAACGCCCGCATTTCCTTCGATACCTACAAGGGGGTCGCGCCGGCGTCCTTCGGCACCGTCAAGGCGCTCTACTTCTAAGCCGAAGCACCGTTACTTTGACCGAGGAGGTTGGGATGGTAAGGCGAGCTGTTTTCTTCGGCGTCGTCGCGTCTTTGGCCGTCGTCGCCGCGGCGGCCGCGACGGGCAAACAGGTCTACGTTCACGTCGGCGGCGAGCCGAGCGACCATCCCTGGGTGGCGTGGCGGCCGGCGTTGCGGATGCAGATGCTGTTCGACCAGAGTCGCATAGATTACGCGGGGACTATTAACGAGTTCGAGCTGGAGAAGAACGAGACGACGGCCACTTTCCGGAACGTCAAATTTTATCTGTGCCATACGCCGCTTGCGG
>JAZGGY010000032.1:0-3931 GCA_036480675.1 bacterium
CGCGCGAGAATCGCCACGATTTCGACGCCCGCCGGCGCGACGTGCGTCCGCCCCGGGATCGCTAACTCGGCCGACCAACGCCGCAGCGCCGGCCCGGCCCTCGTTCGCTCGAAGCGCACGCCGTCGGCCGTGCGCCGCGCCGTGACGCCCGCCGGTAGGCATACGGCGCCGTCCTCGCGAAGCGAGAGCACATCCTCTACGTGCCGGCGGTCCAAACCCCGCCTCGAGCCGGCGAGCTCGCCGTAAAGCTGCCGCACCGCGCGGCCGCGGAGCGCCTCGGGCAGCGCCGCCGGGAAAGCCGGCGCGAGGCCGATCCGGCCGTCGCCGCGGCCTGCTACCAAGCGCGAAAGCAGCGCCGCGGTCCTTCGCTCGAGCGTCGCTTCGTCTGCTCGAGCCGACGCCGCGAGCGCCGCGAAAGACGCCCGCACGCCGGGTACGCGGGCCTCCAGCGTCGGCAGGACCTCGAGGCGGAACCAATTTCGCAAAAAGGAGGGGTCGCGGTTCGTCGGGTCCTCGCGCCACGGGACGCCCAGCTCGCCGAGGTAGGCCAGGACGTCGGCGCGGCTTCGCGCCAGTAGCGGCCGGACGAATATACCGGTAGCGGGCGGCATCGCGGCCAGCCCCAACGTCCCGGCGCCGCGCGTCAAATTTAGGAGGACCGTCTCGGCCTGGTCGTCGACGGTGTGGCCCAAAGCGACGGCGTCGGCGCCGAACTCGCGGGCGGCGCGGCTGAGAAACGAACGCCGCGCCAGGCGGGCCGCCTCTTCGGTTGAGCGGCCGACGGCGGCCGGCAGCGATTGTACGTCGACCCTCGCGCTGAAGAAAGGGAGGCCCAGCGACGCGGCCTGTTGCCGTACGAACGCGGCGTCGTCGGCGCTTTCGGGCCGCAGCGCGTGGTCGAGGTGCGCTACCGCGAGGCGCCACCTCCGGCCGGCCGCCAGCGCGCCAAGGGAGTACAGTAGCGCCGTCGAGTCCGGCCCGCCCGAAGCGGCGACGAGCGCCGACGCGCCGGAGGGCAATATGCCCTCCCGCCGGCACCACGCCAGCACTTCTTCTTCGAAATCGGTACGCATTTACTTCGGCGTCATAATGGCGAGCGGCAGCACCAGCTCCGGCAGCGAGACGCCGCCGTGATAAAATCCCCCTTCGAAGCGCCGGTGGTACTCGCGCAGGTGATGGGAGAAGACGAGGTGGTGACTGCCCTGCGCCAGCACGTACGTCTTGGCGAGGTAATCGTCGGGGAGGCCGAAGGCCTCGGGGTGGCGCACCAGGAAGGCCCCCTCGCCCTCGGGGCGGAGGTCGCGGCCTACCCAATACCGCGGCGTCTTGGTCGCGTCCTTGTCGGCGTACACCACGGCCGGCGTGTCGGTAAGCGTCGAGCCGTGGTCCGAGGTAAGTACCACCGTTGCGCTCTTATCCTCGGCGATTTTTCTTAGCAGCTGCTCGAGCGGCGAGCCGAGGTACCAGGTGAGGGCGAGGCGGGGTAGCGCTTCGGCCGAGGGGACGAGCGAGTCCAACGCGCCGCCCCGGCCCGATTCGTGCGTAACGGTGTCGATGAAATTGAAGACGAACGCCGTGAAAGGGCGCGGCGACAGCGTCTCGATTATCCTGCGGGCTTTCTTCTCCTGCTCGCGGTTGGCGAATTTGTAGTAGCGGATCTTTTTGGCCTTGGGCGCGTGGCGCGCGGTGTGGTCGGAGAGGAATTGTTCCTCGTGGCGGTTCAGCGATTCGCCCAGGCCGCTCTCTTCCCGGAAAGCCTTCCTGTACGCGGCCGCGATCTCCGCCGGCTTCTTCCCGGCGAAGATGGCGTTGCGGGCGTATATGGTAGAGGAGGGTACGGCGCCGCAGTATAACGACCGCTCGATGCGGTACAGCCGCCCGACGCGTTCCTCGAGCAACAACCATTGGTCCAGGCGAAGGCAGTCGACGACTATGAAGTAAACCGGGCGCCCGGACGCGATTTGGGGGAGGGCGAACGTGTCCAGTACGTCCCACGAGAGGGGCGGCGCGTCTTCCGCCCCCGCCACCCACGACGGGTACTGCTCGCACGTGAACGCGGCGAAAGTCCTGTCGGCCTCCGCAACCAGCTCGTTTTGCAAGGGCGCCAAAACGTGGAGGTCCAATTCGCTTATCTCGCGTTGCGCGCGGCATATATCCAGGTAAAGGTCGGCCCAGTCGCGGAACTTGGCCGCCGGGTCGTTTATGACGCGCTGCGCCCGGTTGTAGTATTCTCCCCACGACCCCACGAACCGGTCGCGCCGGAGCCGGTCGATGTCGAGGATTTTTTTAAGCGAAGACAGTATCTGGTGGGGGTTCACCGGCTTCACCAGGAAGTCGTCGATCTCGCCAAAGTAGGCGTCGTCCATCAGCGTCTCTTCGGTCGACTTGGTGACCATAATTACGGGCAGCGACGCGTCCACGGCCTTGAGCTCCCGCAGCGTCTCGATGCCGTCCATCCCCACCATTATCTCGTCGAGGAGGACGGCGTCGAAGGATCGCTCCTTCACCAGCGCCACGGCGTCCGGGCCGTTGGTCAACGTCGCTACGCGGTAGCCGTGGTTCTCCAGGAATTGGATCTGCGACTTCAACAGGTCTATCTCGTCGTCGACCCACAGGATTTCGGGACGTCGTTCTTCGGCCATATTTCTACTTGCCCTCCGATTCTTTTTCTTTGAGCGATAGGCCGAGCTCGTCGAGCTGCTCGCGCGCTACCGGCGCCGGCGAACCGTCCATCGGCGACGACGCCCGCAGCGTCTTGGGGAACGCGATCACCTCGCGAATCGATTCCTCGCCGCACATCACCATGACCCAACGGTCGAGGCCGGGCGCGATACCGGCGTGGGGCGGCGTGCCGTACTCCAGCGCCCGTAGGAAGAAGCCGAACCGCGCCTCTATCTCGTCGTCGGAATAGCCGAAGGCTTTGAATACGCGGCGCTGCAGCGCGGCGTCGTGGATACGGACGCTACCCGAGCCGAGCTCGATGCCGTTGACGACGACGTCGTACGCCCGCGACAATACGTCGAAGGGCGCGGCCTCCAACTTGTCCGCGTCCTCGAGCCGGGGCGACGTGAACGGGTGGTGGGACGGCACCGGCGCGCCCGTCGCAGCGTCCCGCTCGAAGAGCGGGAAGTCGGTTACCCACAGAAAGTGAAAGCCCTCCTCTTTCTTGACGTTCGACATTTCGGCCAACTTGAGCCGTACGGACCCCATAGCGGCGGCGGCGGTTTCGAAGGGGCCGCCGCAGGCGACGACGACGTCGCCCTCCTCCGCGCCGGTTTTCGCGAGCAGCGCCGCCGCGGCGCCGTCGTCGAAGAACTTCGCCAGCACGCCGGAAAGCGCGGCCCCCGGGCCCACTTTGAGGGAGGCTAGGCCGCCGGCGCCTTCCGCCTTGGCGGCCGCCTCCAGCTCGTCGAGCTGTTTGCGGCTCAATCCGCCGGGCACCCGTAGGGCGAAGACGCTGCCGCCGGCGTCGACAATTTTGCGGAATATCTCCGCGGACGTTTCCGCGAAGATATCCGTCGCTTCCTCGAGGAGGAGGCCGAAGCGGGTGTCGGGTTTGTCGCGGCCGTAGCGCGACATCGCCTCGCGCCAGCTTAGGCGCGTCCATGGCGTCGCGAGCTCGACGCCGACGCCCTCCCGGAAGGACGCGGCGAAGACGCCCTCCGTGACGTCGAAGACGTCCTCCTCGCCCGCGAAGGACATCTCGACGTCGAGCTGGGTGAACTCGGGCTGGCGGTCGGCGCGCTGGTCCTCGTCGCGGAAGCAGCGCGCTATCTGGAAGTAGCGGTCCACGCCCGCGGCCATCAACAGCTGCTTGTACATCTGCGGCGACTGCGGCAGCGCGTAAAATTTCCCGCGGTGCACGCGGCTGGGTACGAGGTAGTCGCGCGCGCCCTCCGGCGTCGACCTCATCAGGACCGGCGTCTCTACC
>JAZGGY010000033.1:0-4959 GCA_036480675.1 bacterium
GGAAAGGCTCGAGCTTTGGGGCTTGGGGAAATCGTTGGCGGCGATTAAAAGGGCGTCGGTGGTAGTGCTCGTGCTCGACGGCGCCGAGGGGCCGACGTCGCAAGATGCCAAGATCGCCGGGTACGCCGACCGCAACGGCCGGGGCCTTATCTTGTTCTTGAACAAGACGGACCTTCTGGAAGACGGCGTTGCGGAGGGGCGTTTAGATGAGAGTTTGAAAGGAGTACGGTCCTATTTAAGCTTCGCTTCGTACGCTCCCCTGTTAGCGGGTTCCGCTCTCGAAGGGTTCGACATGGCTTCTTTATTCCGGACGATACGCGAGGTCGACGCAAACCGTAACGTCCGCGTCGGAACGGGGGAATTGAACCGTTTTCTCCAGGAAGCTTTAACCAGGCGGAGTTTCAGAGTTGGGAAGAAAGAGTTTCGCCTCTTGTACGCGGCCCAGGCCGCCGTCGCGCCGCCGACGTTCCACTTATTCGTAAACTTTTCCCAAAAGCCGCCCTCGCTTCTACATCGTTTTTTGGAGAACCGCCTACGCGAAAACTTTAATTTCGTCGGAACGCCGATTAGAATCGTCTTTCGCCTGCGTAGCGCAAGAGAGAGAAAAAAATAGTTGTTCGCAGTCGGAGGCGATGTTATTTTTTAGCGATGAAGGTCTTTATATACGTAGGCATAGTGGCCGCTTCGTTTTTAATCGGGGCGTTACCGTTTTCCTGGGTTTTAGGAAGGATAGCCGGTATCGACCTGCGCCGGGTAGGGTCCGGCAACCCGGGTGCGACGAATTTGTACCGCGCCGCGGGGGCGCGGTGGGGCGTGCCGGGGCTTCTGTTGGATGTGGCGAAGGGGGCCGTCCCCGCGGCGGCGGCGTTGTGGCTCTTCCCGCATGTGACCGCCGCGGCGATTTTAGCCGGCGCCGCGGCGATATCAGGCCACATATGGACTCCGTTCCTCGCTTTCCGGGGCGGGAAAGGCGTAGCCACCGCGGCCGGCGCGTTCTTGGCTCTCAACCCGGTTTTGATTCTGGTAGCATTAGCCGTTTTCTTCGTCGTCGTGGCCGCGACGCGTTACGTTTCATTGGGCTCGTTGAGCGCGGCGGTCGCGGCCCTCGTCGGCTCGTTCGCGCTGCCGCTCGCTACGGGGCGGCCGGTTGACCCGTATTTCGTAGCTTTCTGCGGCGTGTGCGCCGCGGCCATCGTTTATTCCCACCGCAAGAACATTTCCCGCGTTTTAGCGGGTACGGAGAGTAAGTTGGGAGGACGAAAAAAGGATGGCGGGTAAAGGCTCCAAAAAAGTCGCGGTCCTAGGGGCCGGCTCCTGGGGAGTTACGCTTGCGCGCCTTCTGGCCGAGAACGGCAGCGACGTGCGGCTTTGGTGTTATTTGCCCGAGGAATACGAGATGTTGCGCGAGACGCGCGAGCGGCGCGACATCTTACCGGGCATAGTATTACCTGAGGAAGTAGAAATCTCGGCCGACGCCGCCGCCGTAGCGTCGGGGGCCGAAGTAGTTTTCTTCGTCGTGCCTTCTTTCGGCGTTCGTTCGACGGCGAAGTTGATACGCGACGTATGCGACGGTTCACAGCTTGCGGTTTCGGCGGCCAAGGGGTTGGAAGAAGGTACTACTTCCCGTATGACTGAAGTGCTGGAGGAGGAGCTCGCAGGGGGCGCGAGGGGCTACGTATCGTTCTCCGGCCCGAGCCACGCCGAAGAGGTGTCACGGCGCGTACCCACCACTATAGTCGCGGCGTGTCGGGAAGAGGGGTGTGCGCGCGAGATCCAAGAATTGACAATCACGCCGTATTTAAGGGTCTATACCAACGATGACGTCGTCGGCGTCGAGTACGGCGCGGCCCTTAAAAACGTCATCGCTATCGCGGCCGGTACCGCGGACGGCCTGGGGTACGGCGATAACACCAAGGCGGCGTTGCTGACGCGGGGGCTGGTCGAAATAGCGCGCCTCGGCGTAGCGCGGGGGGCGAAGCCGGTGACTTTCGCCGGCCTTTCGGGGTTGGGCGACCTTGTAGTAACGTGCACCAGCCGGCATAGCCGGAACCGGTACGTGGGCGAAGAGCTGGGCAGGGGGCGGTCTCTCGACGACATTCTCGCGTCCATGAAGATGGTCGCCGAGGGGGTTCGTACGACGAGAGCGGCGCACGAGCTCGCCCAAAAAGAGGGCGTGGATATGCCCATCACTGCCGAGATGTACGCCGTTATGTTCGAGGGGAAGGACCCCCGCGCCGCGGTCTGCGATTTGATGACCCGGGAACCGAAACCCGAAAGGTAAGAGCCCTTCGTTTAAAAAGCCTTGATATGTTACAATAAAATGATAATATTTAAACATGCGTCTCGGCAACGTAATCGGCATGGTAGTATCTACCGTTAAGGACGAAAGCCTCGGGGGGCTAAAGTTACTCTTGGTAGAAGACGCTGACGTCTACGGCCGAGGCAAGGGGACGCACTATGTAGCTGTCGATGCCGTGGGGGCCGGAAAAAAAGAGCTGGTGTTAACCGCGGCCGGCTCGTCGGCTCGCCAAACGACGTTGACGAAAAACCGGCCGGTGGATGCGGTCGTGATGGCCATCGTCGAAACCGTGGAAGCGGACGGCGAGATCACGTATCGAAAAACGGCGCAAGGTGGCGATGAGGGCCGGTAGAGTCATCGGGTCGGTAGTGGCGGCGCGCGTCGCCGAAGGGCTCGAGGGAAAGAAGTTCCTCGTAGTCGTACCCGTTGACGAAGACGACCAACCGGCGGGAGAGGAGTTCGTGGCTTGCGACGTAGTAGGCGCGGGCCGTGGTTCTCGCGTAATCTGGATAGGCGGAAAGGAAGCCGCGTTGGCCTTCGGGCGGGGCAACATACCGGTGGACGCGGCGTGCGTCGCGATATTGGAACGGCACGGCGGACATAAGGACGTGATATAATGGAGCTGGGTCGCGTCGTAGGGCCGGCACCTTCTAACGTCAAGCATCCGGCGCTTGTCGATTTGAAGCTGGTCTTCGTGGAAACCGAAGGGAAAGGTAAGGACGGCATAGTAATAGCTTGGGATTTAGTGGATGCCGGCGCCGGCGACCACGTTCTGATTATGAGGGAGGGCGGCGCGGCAGTCCGACTTTTAGGTCGGGGCGAGGCACCTGTACGGACCGTACTCGTGGCTCAGGTGGATAGGATCGATGGTTGACGGTAAGACAAAGGCGAGCGGCGTAACGGTGGACCGTAACGTAGGCGGCGGCGCAACAATGGCCACGATTACGGGCCGCGTTGGAATAGGGGAAGCGAACGAACTGCAACGCCGTTTCGACGAGGTTTTCAAAGCCGGCCGGCCGTGGGTAATTGTCAAATTGAAGGACGTGGACTTCATATGCTCCGCCGGGATGGGTACGTTGCTTTCGGCGGTCGGCGAGGCCCGCAAACGGGGAGGGGAAGTAATTTTTACCGACGTATCGGTTAAGGTGCGCACCATCTTCGAGTTCCTCGATATTTGGGATTATATTACGACGACTGCGGATAAGGCCGCGGCACTCGAAATGGTAACCGCGGGGGAGCGTATTAAGGCCGGTCGCGCCCCCGCCGCCGTCGCGCCCTCGTTTATCGTCGACGACGTTAAAAACAAACTTAGCGAGGGGATCCGGTTAAGTAAAGACGGTAAGGTAAAAGACGCGCTGGCTTACTTCAACGCCGTCATCAAAACTGATAGAAATAATATTACGGCCCTCGTCTGGAAAGCGAGCGTGCTGGAGAGGTTGGGGCAATTAGACGAAGCCGGGGGCTTATATAAAAGAGTTTCCGAGTTGGGGCGCGGCGACCCGCGGTTGTTAGCTTATGCCCGCGCCCGCCGCGAAAAACTCGAGCAGAAACCGCGCGTCACGTCGGAACGGGAAAAGGCGTTCCAGCAGCTAAGAGCTGCGGCCCGCAATTTGGCCCAAGCCCCCGTGCGTACTTCGGACTTCTTCGTCCCCGAACGTACGATCGACGACGGTAAGGTCTCCTTCCTGGAGTGTTTCCGTACGTGGGACGACGGCGGTTTTTTAGGCGCCCGAAGTCCGGATCGCTCATATATGCAGGGAGGTGGTTATTTCGTCTGGATCGGCGGCCGCGGCATCGTTATAGACCCGGGCAAGAATTTCGTCGCACGTTTTGCGGAGGCCGGACGCCGGCTGGCGGATATAGAGGCCGTGGTCGTTACCAACGTCGCGTGGGAATACGGCGCCGATTTGGAACCGCTTTTGGATGCCTTGAGCCATTACAATAAAACCGGGCTGGGGCCGGCTAAAAAAGTCGAGGCGTTGGTCAACAGACAAGTATACAAAAAGAATCATTCCTGGCTTTCGGCGCTAAGCGAAGAGGTTGTGAAGCTTACGGTTCTTTATCCCGGCCACGCGTACCGGGTAGGCGAAGTTACCCTAGACGTCAAGCCCGCCGACGCCGCGGGGGGGCGGGCCGACGACGCCCTCGGGTTGACGTTCGCTACCGGACGCACGAATTTCGCGTACGTCGCGCCCGCAACCGGGCGTGATTTGGATACCTTGAAGGTTCAATATCGAGCGGCGCGGGGGCACGTCTTGCTAACCGATGTCGGCGACGTTTACGTAGATGAAAGCGGCGCTTCGGAGCGGACGGCCGGCTACCGCGGCGTGGAAGCGGTCGGGCGGTTGCTATCCGAGATCCGCCCCTCGATTGCTCTGCTGAGTAAAATGTCGAACGTGGCCGACCCCGTAGCGTTGAGCGAAGCCGTTTCACGAGCTACTAACGTCCGTTGTTTGCCGGTCGACGTCGGCTTGAAGGTAAATCTTGAAACGTCGGAGGTGTTTACGGCCGCGGGCCTCGTACCCGTGACGGCGCTAACGGTGTATAAGGGGGAAGACGAACGTTTGCGCTACAATCCGACCGGGTAAAGCAGGAGCTGAGGAACGTTATAAACCCGCCGTAAATGCGGGTTTACGGGAAGGTTAGTATGAAGGATTTCA
>JAZGGY010000034.1:0-7279 GCA_036480675.1 bacterium
CGCTCCTAGCCGACGCCCGGGCGCCGTCAGGTGGTAACACCTGACGGCACGGCGCGCCCGCACCTCCTACCTGAACAATCCCTTGACGCGGCCTACCGAGGCCGGGACGACCGTTGGGTACTGCCCCGCGTCGCATTTCCAGATGTAGTGGTGCGACGTCACGTCCGTGAACCAGACGTACGTGCCGTCGAAGCAGCAGCCCCAGGGGTGGTTGGCCGGCGGGTTGGCCGATTCCACGATCGAGCCGGCCGTCGTGAGCTTGTAGAGCCGTTGCAAGGGCGTATAGGTCCCGACGAAGATGTAGCCGTTCCCGAAGCCCGGGTCGAAGGGGAAGAACGATACCGGGAACGAGCTTACGAGCGAGCCGCGGGTGGTGACGCGGTAGAAGTAGTACGGCGAGCGGTTCGTGGCCCAGAGGTGGCTGCCGTCCCAGGCCAGGCCGCCGTAGTACGCGGGCAACGTAAAGGTCCCGTACAAGCTGCCGGTCGTGCTGCGCCACGAGACGACGTACGGGTTGAAACGGCCTAAATATAAATACGTCCCGTCCCAGGTAAGGCCGCGCGAGGCGGCGCGGTAGGGGCTCGCGAACGAGCTTACGACGCTGCCGTTATCCGGGTTTAAACGGAAAACGGTGCTGACTGACGGCGTCGTATTGCACAGGACCCACAGGTAGCGGCCGTCCCACGCCAGCGCCGACGGCACTTGCGCCGGCGCCGGGAAGGAGGCGACGACGTCGCCGAACGCGCCCCGGGCCGGAGTACCAATTAGTAAAAAACCGAGAAGAACCAACGTTATTGAAATCCGACGCATAACGCCCTCCTAATCACAACCGACGAGCGGTATTCACCAACCGCCCGAACGGCTCCGCTTCGATAATTACTTCGTCGCCCTCTTGCAGCGTGAAGCTGGCCGGCGTCATAATTCCCGTGCCCGTCAGCGCGACGGCGCCCGGCGGCAGCGGGTTGTACCGCGTCAGGTATTCGTGCAGATATTCGATAGGGTGCCGGATGAGCGACGTGTTGGCCCGGCCCTCGAAGACGACCTCGCCGCCCCTTGTAATAGACATCGTTATCTCGACGTTCGCCGGCTCGAGCTCGTCCGCGGTGACGAGGCAGGGCCCCAGCGCGCAGCAGGCCGTGTATATCTTCGACTGCGGCAGGTAGAGAGGGTTCTCGCGCTCCAGGTCCCAGGCCGAGACGTCGTTGCCCAGCGTGTACGCGACGACGGCGTTCCCGACGCCGACGACGTACGCCAGCTCCGGCTCCGCCGCGGTGAGCTTCGAGTCGCCGCGGATGCCGATATCCTCGCCCGGCCCCACGCACCGCGCCGCGGTGGCCTTGAAGAACGTCTCGGGCCGGGGGCCCGCGTGCGCCCGGGCGTAGAAGTCGCCGCTTCCCGCGTCCTCCTCGCGGTCCGTCGCGCTCGTTTCGTACGTCACGCCGAAGGCCCACACCTCCGGCGGCTCGAGCGGGATAAGCGGCCCCTCGACGCCGCTTTCGGGGACGGGCCGCTTCGCCGTGAGGTGGACGACGTCCACCAGCGTCTCCGCGGAGACGCCGGCCCGGGTGAGGAGCTCGAGCGTCGTCGCGACGCCGGCCACGACGAAGCGCTCGCCCGCGTCCTCCGCCACGACGGCCCGCTCGCCGTCAATCAAATATTGATAGAGCTTCACCGGCCTTAAGGATAAAAAACCTTCCGCCTCGGCGCAACAAAAAACGCGGCGCCGAAAGATAGTTTGCTATAATATGGACGTGGCGCCGAAGATAGATTCGTACGAGTTCGGCCGCATAACGGTCGACGGCCGCGAGTACCGCGCGGATATAATAATCCTGCCGGAACGCGTCGTCGCGGACTGGTGGCGGGTGGAAGGGCACGGCCTGGCGCCCGAAGACCTCAAAGAAGTCGTCGAGGCCAAGCCAAAAGTCCTCGTCGTCGGCACCGGCGGGTACGGCGCGATGTCGGTCCCGGGCGATACCGTCACGTACCTCGAGGGCCAGGGTATAAAGGTCGAGGCGTACGACACGGCGAACGCGGTCCGCTGCTACAACGACCTCGCCGCCCGGGGCGAGCGCGTCGCCGCCGGCCTGCATTTGACGTGTTAGGTTTAACTTGAATACTGAAAGCCGCCCCCACCCGGGCGGCTTTTTCGTTTGGCGTTGACAACGACCGCCGGCCGGCATAATATATAAATAATAGGAGGAACGATGACGGAGCTCAGCTGGGACGCGCGGACCCGCCGCGAGACCGACCCCGAAATAAGAGAGTTGCAAGAAAAAATCAATTACGACTTCGACTTCGAAACGGTCGTGAACGCGGTGTTCGCGCTGCTCGAGAAGAAGACCCCCTTCCGCGAGTACCGGTTGTCGGTGGTAGGCCGGGACTTGAAGAAGCGGCCCGTCTTCCCTTCCGCGCCGGTGCCCAAGAAGGGCAAAGCGCGTTCCTGCCCGTTGCTCTCGTTCCCGCTGGCGCTAACCAACGACGAGATACGTTACACCTTGGACGTCTACTCGTTCGAGTCGCCGCAGTTCGGCCGCGCGGAGGCGGGCTTCTTCGACGAGTGCCGCAAGTTGCTCCTACAGGCCGTAAACAAGGATTACCACGAGCGAGACCATCTCACCGGCCTTTATAATCGCCAGGGCGTGTCGCCCCGGCTCGAGCGCGTGCTGGAGCGAGCGAAAGCGGGGAACGCCCCCCTGGCCGTACTCATCTTCGACCTGGACCACTTCAAAGAGGTCAACGACACCTACGGCCATCCGGCGGGGGACTTGGTTTTGTTCTGGTTCGCGGGCCTGCTGGCCGACGTCTTCGGCGGGCCGCTGGTGGGCCGGTGGGGCGGCGAAGAGTTCATAGTGGTCCTGCCGGACGCGGACTTGGACCGCGCGCTGGCCGCGGCCGAAGAAGCTCGGGGAAAAACCGAAAAGATGAAGGTCTGGGTAGATAAAAGCGCGGGCAAGTTCGTCTCGCCCAGGTGCTCGGTGGGGGTGGCGCTCTTCCCCGACCACGGCGCCGACGCCGAGACGCTTATCCACTTCGCCGACCTGGCGCTCTACGAAGCCAAAAAGGCCGGCCGCAACCGCGTCGAGGTTTACCCCCTCGACGCGCCGGACGTGCGCCTCAAGAAGTTGAAGGAGACCGTCGACGCCGGCGTGGTGAAGCCGCTGCGCGACCTGGAGAACGAGTGCGTGGTGCAATCGCTTCGGGAGAGAGGGCTGGTCCCGGAGCTCCCGCTGGCGCTGGCGTTGTCGGACCCGCGCTTCGTCGTTTTGGACGGCAGCACGAACACGGTAAAGGTATACGACGCGAGCGCGCGCAAGTTCACGGTGGAGTTCGGCGGCCGGGGCGAGGCGGTGCACGAGCTCGAGGGCCCGGTGGACGTGGCCGCCGCCAGGGACGGCCGGGTATTCGTGGTGGACTCGCCCGCCCACGCCGTGAAGGTTTTCGACGGCGCCGGCAAGTCGTTGGGGTTCATAGGCGGCCGGGACGCCGACGGCGCTCCCATCTTCGGCTACGTGAAGGGGACGTTCAACGAGCCGGTGGCGGCTTCGCTCGACGGCGAGGGCCGTCTGCTGGTGGTGGAGCGGATGAACCGGCGGGTCCAGCGGTTCACGCCGGCGGGCGAGTTCGACGGCCTGGAGGTCCCGCTCGACGCCGCGGACGTCGCGCCGCCGTACCAACCCGACCCCCGCGACGTCGCCGCCGACGGCGACGGCAACATATACGTGCTCGACGCCGGCAACAGCGTCATCCAGAAATTCGACGGCGACGGCGCCTTCGTGAAGACGATCGGCGGCCCGGGGCCGGCGGGCGACGCGGGCCGCTTCAAAGGCGCGACCTCCCTCGCGGTGGACCGCTACGGTAAATTGGCGGAGCGGTTAAAGGCGGTGGGCGTGGCCGCGCCGGAAGTAATCGTTACGGCCGAGGCGGGCGACGTCAACCGCCTCCAGTTCTTCGACGCCGACGGCACGTACCTCGGCCTGGTCGACTTCGCCCGCTTGACGGACAAGCTGGGCCGGTCCGTCCGGCCCGGCCGCCTGGCCGTCAGCGCCATGGGAGCTATCTTCCTGGTCGACCAGGAGAACGCGGACGTGCTCCAGCTCAGCTTCGCCGGGGAAGGGTACTAGGGTAAAACGCCGCCCAAACGAGGCGCAGCGCCACGTAGAAGAGCCTTCGGAGAAGAGCGGGCGGCGACGACGTGACGCCGTTTACCGTGGCCTCGAGCATGGAAATGGCGGCGAGGGCGGCGCCGGCCAGGCGGGCACGCGCCGAATCCAGCGCGAGAACGCGGCCGTCGCTTTTTTCCACCGCGCACACGCGGCCCAACACGTCCTCCCGCCGCACCGGCGGGTCGACGCGCGGCGAGCAGTCGCCTTTGGTAATATAGTAACCGGGTCGTTTGGCTACCACGCGGTGTACCAGCGCCCGCGAGCCGGCGACCGCGGCGACGACGTCGCCGAAGCTCGGGCCGCGCCGGCCGGGCGGCACGACGACGAACGCGTCGCCCTCCCGCGCCACGGGCGCCATCGAGTTGGAGGTGACCGGCGAGCGGTAGGGGCCGCGCGCCAACTCGCGCTTTATCGTCTCGGCCGTAGCCCACGCCCGGGCCTCGGCCAGCGGCGTCGTTGCACCTTTCACGTCGCCGATTTTAACACAATACTTATCGGCGTAAAACCGTAAGCGAGAAACGATATGGCCGTCGTTCAGGTAACAGTAGTGCCGCTCGGCACCGCCGGGACGTCGCTTGGCCCGTACGTTAAGCGGGTCCTCGCCGTACTGGAACGTCACCCGGGAATTAAGGCCCGCGTCGGCCCCAACGGGACCGCGCTGGAGGGCGACCTCGACGAGCTCTGGCCGGTAATACGCGAGATGCACGAGGCGCCCTTCGCCGCCGGCGTCCAACGCGTTATGACGCTCGTGAACGTCGACGACCGGCGCGACAAGCCGAGCACCTTGGAGGGAAAGGTTGCCGCCGTCGAGGGATGAGAGGCCGCGGCCTTCCGGGGCCCGCGTATTTGCCGGCGACGCCGCGGCCCGCTACGACGGCTGGTTCGAAACGCCCGCCGGACGGTACGCGCGGGAGCTGGAGAACGAGTTGCTGACCCGGGCCGCGGGCGACGTGCGCGGCGTTCGCGTCCTCGACGTCGGCTGCGGCACCGGCCTTCACCTCGAGCTCTTCGCCGGCATGGGCGCGCGGGGCGTGGGACTCGAGCCGTCCCCCGATATGTTACAAAGGGCCGAAGAGCGATTACGAAGATGGCGGGTACACCTGGTCCGAGGTCGGGCGGGGGCGTTGCCCTTCCGCGACCGCTCCGTCGACCTCGTAACTATGGTAACATCCGTCGAATTCGTAGCCGACGCGCGGGCGGCGTTCGCGGAGGCGGCTCGAGTCTCCCGGCGGCGCGTGGTGGTAGCGGTCCTCAACGCCTGGTCGCTCTCCGCGGCCCTACGCCGGTTGAAGAGAAACCTGGGCCCCACGCTTTTTCGCGCGGTTCGCTTCTACGATCCGTACGAGCTGAGCCGGGCCCTGACGCGGCATTTGAAGACGCCCCTCGAAATGGCGACGACGCTGCATTTTTTCCCGCTTTACGGCCGCCGGTGGCTGTGGCCGCTGGCGGCGGCGGACCGTTGGTTGACGCGCCGCGGCGGCCTGGGGGGAGCTTTCCTCGTAGCCTGGGGCGACGTGGAGGCGCGTAAAACGTGAAGTACGGCGCCGTATTCCTGGTATTCTTGCCGGCGGCGGCCGCGTCGCTATATTTGGGCGGGCCCCCGGTGTTCACGTTTTTCGCCGCCGCGGTGGCGCTGGTGTACCTCGCCGCGGCCATGGGGTGGGCTACGGAGGTCCTCGCGTCGCGCGCCGGCCCCACCGTCGGCGGCTTGCTCAACGCTACCCTCGGCAACGCCGCGGAATTCATCATAGCGCTGGTCGGCGTCCGCGCCGGCCTGACCGTCGTCGTCAAGGCGTCGCTGACGGGCTCCATCCTGGGGAACTCGTTGTTGGTCCTGGGGGCGGCTTTCGTCGCCGGCGGCCTGCGCCACAAGGAGCAGAAGTTCAATCGCCGGGCGGCGGGCATGGGCGCGACGCTGATGGTGGTGGCGGTGTCGGCGCTGCTTATGCCGTCGCTGTTGCACTTCGTCGGCCGGGCGGGAGAGATATCGGAGCACCGCCTGAGCCTGGCCATATCGATAGTCCTGCTCGTCGCGTACGGCGCGAGCATCGTCTTCTCGCTCGTAACCCACCGCCACGCGTTCCCCCACCATCGCGACGCCCAGCCGGCTCGCGGCAAGCGGTTCTTCTGGGCGGTGGCCATACTGGTTCTTACGACGGCGGGCATTGTCGCCGCCGCCGAAATTTTGGTGAGCGTTATAGAGGCCACGGCGCACGCGTTCGGCTGGGGCGAAGTATTCATCGGCGTCGTCGTGGTCGCGATAGCGGGCAACGCCGCGGAGCACTTCTCGGCGGTACTCGTCGCCGGGCGAAACCGCATGGACCTGGCGCTCACCATAACGCAGGGCTCGTCGATGCAAATCGCGCTGCTGGTGGCGCCGCTCGTCGTCATCATCAGCTACGTCTGGCCCGAACCCCTCGACCTCATCTTCACGCCGCTGGAGGTCGCCGCGGTGGCGCTCTCTATGCTCATCGTATCGCTCATCACGGCCGACGGCGAGAGCAACTGGTTCGAGGGATTGCTGCTGTTGGCGCTGTACGCCATTATCGCCGTAACGTTCTTCTTCGCGGGTTAGTTCGCGGTGAAAAAGGATATCAATCTGCGAGATTTGGGCGAGGCCGGGGTACTGGCCCGGATATTCGAGCGGCTTCCGTCTCCGGGGGCCGGCGTCCTGGTGGGGCCGGGGGACGACGCCGCGGCGTTGGCCGGTAGCGGGGAAGACGCCGTCGCCTTCGCCTCCGACGCGATGGTGGAGAGCATCCACTTCGACCTCGCGTTCATGACGCTGGAAGACGTGGGGTGGCGCCTGACGTGCGCCAACCTGTCGGACCTGGCGGCGGTGGGCGCCGAACCGTGGGCGGCGGTGGTGTCGGCCGCGGCGCCGCCGGCGACGCCCGCGGCGCAGCTGGATAGCTTCTTCGCCGGCGCGGCCGCGCTCGCCTCGCGGGAGGGGCTCGCGTTGGTGGGCGGCGACGTCGTCGCCAGCCCGGGGCACCTGTTCTTCGCGATGGCTATACTGGGCAAAGCGCCGGGCGGCGCGTTCCTCACGCGCGCGGGCGCGTCGCCGGGCGACTTGCTGTACGTGAGCGGCGAGTTGGGCCTGGCGCAAGCCGGTT
>JAZGGY010000035.1:0-3009 GCA_036480675.1 bacterium
AGCTCCCGCCACCGCGCGCGGTTCTTCTCCGCCCCGGCGTCGTCCTTCTTGAGCAGCTCGTACTTCTCCCGGATCTCCTCGCGCATGGCCGAGGCGTGTTCCGCCACGTCCGCGACGTGCATTCGCCGTTGGCGATCGGGGGCCAGCGCGACCTTCTCGCCGGCGTCGTTTTCGAATTCGAAGATCTGGTGGTGTTCGAACGGGCCCGGGGCTATTATGCGGGAGAAGTAAACGGCGTCGCCGTCGAAATGGTCGGAGGCGGCGCGGTACGCCCGCCCATACTCGTATAACGCGGGGAAGGGCGGGCCGCCGCTGGCCCCGAGCAGGCCGCCCGGAGGGTCGAAGGTAAACGTCGCGACTGCGGCGCTCGCGAAGTCCAGGAGCGGGTTCCTCTCGCCGTCGCCGGTTTCGCCGGCCTCGCCGAACCGGAAGGGTTCGTACTCGACGGCGTACAGCGCCTCCAGCTCCGCCGCCAGCTCCGCTGCCGGGAGGCGGCCGCCGGCGTTGAGCTTCCCGATAACCTCGTTCCACCTCGCGACCAACTCCCCGTCCTTAGGGGGGAAGGCCTCGATCATATAGCAGAAGGGCATGCCGTTGGCGTCGCGGAGGAGGAGGGCCTCCGCGAAGGTCGCCTCTCCCGGCCATCCGCCGACGGCGGCTACCGCCATCGCCGGCGTCACCTCGTCGTACTGCGAGAACGCGTCCGCGTACTCCGGGTAGTAGGGGAACTCGCAGGCGCCCCAGGCCGCGGTGCCACACGTCGCCGCCAGCCCGACGACACATATTATATTCCTCATCATATCTCCTCGGCTAACGTAAAGGCCGGCGGCCGTACCCCCGCCGGCGACTCGATGCGACTCAAAATTTCTTTCTCGAAGGCCGCGCGTTCTTACAGTTTACGTTACGGAGCCATCGCCCAACCGACGAAACCCGACGTTTTATCGAAACGGAGGTTCCAGATTACGCGATACGTTTTCGTATCTATCGCGAGTATTACCGGGTTAGGATCTGTCGCCGCGATAAAGACTTTATTATCCACCCTGCTTAACGCCGGCGAGGAATAATTTTTGTCCTTCAATTCTTTCATTATTTCGCCTTCGGCGTTAATATGATAGGCGTACCCCCCGGCAGCCCATACGGTTCTATCGAGGACGGAGACCTCCGCCCGCGTCGCGTACGCCGGCGTGATCTCCTTATCGAAAACCACTTCTCCGTCTCTCGTTAATTTTTGAAAGTAAATATGCGACGCGGGGTATCTTTCGTTATTGCTTACGACGTAGATCGTGCCGTCCGCCGGGTCGACGGCGATGCATTCGCACGTTCGCCTTTCAGCGGAAAATTCCCGCCGCCAGAGCTCCTCGCCGTCTTTCGATAGTTTTATCAATTCAGTCGCGCCGCGCGGCAAAGCCGCGGCCACCAGCGTGTTGTCATATTCGGAAACGGCGCCGTTCCCTATGGGCCGAATCGTTTTCAACAGGTCCCCCGTTTCGGCGTCGTGGAGATTGAACTCGCCGCCGTCGTATACCCAGACCCTCTTCGCGCCGGCGTCGACCAGAACGTCGTTATCCCCGTAAATCGAGGACAAAAAGAAATCCCGGTCGAAGTAAATTTGGCCTTCCGACCCCATCCGTACGAAGCGGCGCATAAAGGCGAGGTATACGTCGCCGTTGCGCCGGTTTACGCCGACGGCCCTCAACTCGTCTCGTTTGTAATCCTTAACCGGGTAAGCGCCGAGGCGCGCGCCGTCCGCGGCGTCAAACTTTACCAAAACCAAATTTGTGTTTTCCTCGAGCCACCGTACCGTATATACTACGCCCTCGTCTTTCGCGGTCGGTTCGGCCGGCCCGTCGCCGCAGCTCAACGCCATCACGAATACGAAAACCCCCACGCCGGCCCATAGGGCCGACGCCACTACGCACATAATATTCCTCATCATATCTCCTCGGCTAACGTAAAGGCCGGCAGGTCCCGCTCCTCCGCGCGGCAGTCGTAGAGCTCGGCGCCGCTACGCTTATTCGAACAACGCCTTGACCTTGCCCAGCGAAGCCGGTTCGACCGCGGGCTTGCTGCGCTTGAAGACCTGGATGCGGTGGTGGCCGCAATCCACGACGAAACATCTAAGGTCCGAGCCGAGGTCCGCTGACGTCGGGCAAAACAACTTATAACTACCCGTGTCGCCGAATACCTGCAGCGGCCTCCCCGTCAACGTCAGCCGCTCCACGTCGTTGCAACCCTCGTCGACGACGAAGACCTCGTTGTTGGGGGCTACGTGTATACCTGTCGGGTACACAAACTCACCGGGGCCTGAACCTTTTCCACCGAACTTCCCCAGGAAACTCCCGGTGCGCGTAAAGTACTGAACGTCGTACCTCATATAGTCCACGACGTATACGTTGCGGTTCGGCGCAATCGCGACGCCTTCGGGGAATTTGAATTCGCCATCGTCGGGGCCGTAGACACCCCACTTGTTGAGGAAGCTGCCGTCCTTTGAAAAACGCTGGACGCGGTGGTTGCGGGTATCGACGACGTAGACGCGGTAGTCCGGCGATATCGCTATCCCGAACGGTTCTCTGAACTCGCCTTCGCCCCCGCCCTTTCTACCCCATTTCCCTAAAAAGGAGCCTTCGGGCGTAAAGTACTGGACGCGGTTGGCGGTCTTATCAGCGACGTATATCCTCCCGTCCGGCGCCACGTCTATGCCGGTAGGTTCCTGGAACTGGCCGTCGCCCGAGCCCGGCGAACCCCACGCGCCCAAGTACGATCCGTCGAGGTTGAAGTACTGGACGCGGCAATTTCCGGTATCGGTCACGTAGACCCGGCCTCCGGACGACACGGCAACGTCCCACGGATAATCGAATTGCCCGGCGGCGGTTCCCTCGCGTCCCCAGTGGTACCAGTAAACGTATTCGTCGGCGTGCGCGGCGCCGAGCATAAAAACCCCCACGCCGGCCCAAAGGGCCAACGCGGGTATCTTAAACGCCGAACGCCGCGCGCTCTCGCTCGCTCGCT
>JAZGGY010000036.1:0-7988 GCA_036480675.1 bacterium
ATAACGCGCCGGGTAGTAGCGGTGCGCCAGCGACGAACCGGCCCAGCGCGACTCCTCCAGGCCGGAGACGAGGAATAATAAGTTGAAAGCCGTGGGGGATTTCCGGGCGCAGAAACGCTGGAGGCCGCCGTCCCGCCCTACGAGCTTGGGCCCGGCCGCCGCGGCCGCCGTATTCTTCGCTAATAAATCGCTAAGCGCGGCTACCACACCGGGCGGCGCCTCCACGTCGGGATTGGCGAATAGCAGGAGCTCGCTCCGGGCGCGGCGGGCGCCGACGTTGTTAGCCGCGGCGAAGCCGACGTTGCGCTCGAGCGCGACGACCTCCACGCCGTACTCGCCGGCCGCCTCGGCGCTGCCGTCGGAAGAGGCGTTGTCCACGACGACGACCTCTAGGCCGCCGGCGACCTCCTGGCCCAGTAGCGACGCGAGCGCCAGGCGGAGGAGGTCCGCGCAGTTGTAGCTGACGACGACGGCCGATACCGCGGGCGCGGTCACTTAGACCCCTCCAGCTCGCGCGCGAGCGCCGCTATGTTCGCGAACGGGTCGCCGGCGTCCGAGCCGAGGTACGCCCGGGCGAAGGCCTCGCGGCCGGCGGCGAAGCGGCCCGGCGGCGAAGCCAGAACGTCGTCGAGCGCGGCCGGGAGCTCCCGGGCGTCGCGTACGCCGACCGCGGCGCCGTACTCCACGTACGGTATGTAGTCGGGCACGCCCGCCAGCAAGTTCACGTGGACCAGCGGAACGCCCGCCACGACGGTATCCACGCCCACGCCGGAGTGGCTCGCGACGACGACGGCCGCCCCGGCCAGAACCTCCGCCAACGGCGCGTCGCGGGCGACGGCGGCGTCCGCCGGGGCCGTCCTCCGGATAACGGCGCGATACGGCGCCTCCGACTCCGCCGGGTGCGGCCGGAAGACGAGCGGCACCCCGCGCTCTTTCGCGTACGCGGCGCCGGCCAACGCCAGGACGCGGTTGACGTCGGGGTCGTAGTTGTTCGTCGCGACGACTACCGCGCGCCGTTCTATTTTTTCGACGCCGACGCTCTCCAAACTACGCGCGGCGATGGCGGCGTACGGGGAGCCGACGACGGCGAGCTTCTCGGGGGACGCGCCCCCATCCACCATCCAGTCGTAGCTCACCCGACCCCATACCGCCATCTTCGTGGAGCTGAGCGGGAGGTAACCGAACGTCGGGCCGCCGGTAATATGGTTTTGGATAACGAGCGACGGGACGCCGTCTCGCGCGGCCAGCGCGGCGACGAGCCGGCCCGTCATGTGGACGTCGCTCACGTGTACGACCAGCGCGGGCCGCCACCGCGCCAGGAAGCGCTCCGTGGCCGCGGCGAAAGCGGCGAGCGTCGAGAGGTATGCCCCGGGCCGGAAAGGGAAGTACTCGCGGAAGAAGGCCGCGAGGCCGGGAGCGAGGCCGAAATCCTCGAACATGCCGCGGCGCTCGAGCGCGGCGTAATCCGCCGAAAGCCGCCGTAACAGCCGCGCCGTGCCGCGTATGGGCGCCACGCGGTCGAGTAAGCTGTCGCAAACAATGCCGTACCGGCCGGCACTCCGCGCCGCCGCCATCGTCGCCGCGACGTACGGCACGTCGCCGCCGTACGCCCGACGGAATTCTTCGTACACGTCGAGTTCGAAGCGGCCGAACTGCCCCCAAAAGACGACGGCGCCGGGCCTCGTCACGCGGCGCTCGAGCCGACCCGGCGGCCTGCCCCGATAGGCTTTCCGCCGGGCCGCGAGGAACATCGCGGGCCAAAGCCGGCGCTTCACCGCCAGGCCGACGCGCCGGCCGAGCCGGATGCCGCGGCCGCCGCCCACCGACTCGTACGGGACGCCGCGCGCCGCCAACGTCGCCGCCAGGAAAGAAGGCCGCGTCGAACCGTCGTCGAAAAAAATGACCTTAGCCGGCCGGTGCGTCCCAAGTATATGCTCCAAAACGGCGCTCAACCGCAGCCACGGCTCGAAAAAGCCGAAGAGGTCGGCCTGCGCCGCGGCGCCCACCGGCACGCCGTCCCACTCCAGGAAGGACCGGCCGCCGGCTACGTACCACCGCTGCGTCATGTCGGACGCCAGGCGGTAGCTCTCGTACGCGACGCCGTAGTCGAGCCCGTCCTCGCCCAGCGCCACGTCGGCTTCGTCGCCCAGATACTCCCGCCACCCGAAGGACACCTTCGGCGTGCCGGGCCGCTCCCGCCGCGCCCGCGCCAACGTGGCGTCGCTCCACACCAACGTTATCTCGCCCGCGCCGATAACCTCTCCTTAACGAGCGACCACAATTTCGTCACGAAACCCGTCTCTCGGTTTACGTAGAAGCCGAAGGCCGCGACGGTCGGCAAGAACAACGTTACGCGGAATACGAAATTCAAAGCGTCCGCGGTCGCGCGCGCCGCGCCGGGCGCGACGTGCGACACGAGAAACGAACCGACGTAGAAGGCGAAGAAGAGACCGGCCGCCACCGCAGCCGGCGGTAGCAATAAATACCCGAAAGCCCGCGGGACCGTTCGGAGGGGCAAGGACATCAGCCGCCACGCCGAGAACTGTAACGCGCACGCGAACGTGACCAGCCCCGCCGACGCCCCCGCCGCTACGCCCACCAGACCCCACCCCGAACGAACCGCGAACCAGATGAGCGCGAAGGCGAGGACGAGCGACGCCCCCTGTGCCACGGCGATGGTACGGAACCGGCCCAGCGCGATCAGGATATGCGCTCCCCCCTGCACGCCGCCCTGGCAAGTTATGCCCACCAGCAGCGCCGCGACCACCGGGACCGAGGGCCCGTACGCCGGCAAAACGTACCGGATAAACGGGACCAAACATATAATGACCAGGCCGCCGAGCGACGCGACGAGGTAGGTCACAAAGAGCGACGGCTCGACCAGGTACTCCTCGAAAACGCGCCGGTCGCCGTCGCGCGCCAGAGCGTAGATGCGCGGCGCCATCGCCTGGCCCACGTTCATTGGGAGGAAATACACGAACGTTACCACCGTGACCGCCAAAATGTAGTGCCCCACGTCGCGCGGCGTAAAGAAGTGTATGACCATTAAGCGGTCCACCGATTGCAGGACGAACCCCAAGGCGCCGATGCCGGCCAGCGGCAGCCCTATCGGTAGGAGTTTCCGCATCAGCGACCAGTCCGGCCAGGGCCACGAGCCGGCTCGAGTCCAAATCGTCCCCACCGCGGCGACGACGGCGCCGCCGATAACCAACCCTACGAAGACGCCGTATAGGCCGTACATGAAGAGGAACCCCACTACCAGCGCGAAAAGGACTACCGCCTTAAACGCCGTGAACAAGAAAGCGGCGCCGAACTGGCGGCGCGCGCGAAAGACCGTCGTGAAGTACGTCTCGAGGCGGGTCGTTATCAAAAGGAAAGAGAACGTTAAAAGCCCCCAGGAGATAACGTCGACGTACCGGCCCCACGTCGCCAGCGCGTAGATGGCGACGACGGCCGCCGGCGCCGCCGACGTCAACAGATTGAACGAATACCCCACCTTGGCGAGCCGCTCCGCGAGGTCGGTCGACCTCTGCTTCAAAGCGTACGGAACTTCGCGGCCTACCGCGGTCGTGATGCCGAGCTGAAGGTACGCGCCGTACTTCGTGATAAGGCCCAGCGCGCCCAGGGCGCCGTAGAGCGCCGGCCCCAGGTAGCGCGGGACGATTACGCCCCGGACCAAAGCGAGAAGCTGTTCGATTAACGCAGCTCCCCATAGCTTGGCCGCGTCCGCCGCCAAAAGAGCTCTGCTTTCGACGTCTTCTTCTCTTAACGTCAACGCCGCCTCCGAAGCGTCTCGGCGAAACCGCCGTTGCAGCCGTGGCGGTGGGGCCGGGTCCGAAGGTACGGTCCGTCGCAGACGTCGCCGAACTCGTTGCCGCGACACGGCACGAGCTCCGCCGAAGTTCGCGCCGTCACGTTCTCCACCACGCGCTCATTCTCCTCCGGCTCGAGCGAGCAAACGTTGTAGACGACCGTACCGCCCGGCGCCAACATATCCAATGCCCGGGCGAGCATAGCCTCCTGCGTCGCGGCCGCGTCGGCGAGGTCGCCTTCCCGCACGCGCCATTTCACGTCCGGCTTGCGCCTTATCACGCCCAGATTCGTGCAGGGCACGTCCAAAAAAACGTAATCGGCCTGCGGCAGCCCGTCTTTCAATATGTCCGCCTTTCGGACCTCGATATTCTCCAAGCCGAGCCGCGTCGCGGCGGCGGCGCACGCCTTTAACTTCCGTCCGTTATTATCCACGGCCACGACTTCGCCGCCCGGGCCCACGGCCCAGGCGAGTTGGACCGCTTTGCCGCCCGCGCCGGCACACAGATCCCATACGGTAGCGCCCGCCGGCGGCGCGAGCGCGCGCGGCCCGAGCGACGACGCCGGGTCGAGTACGACGAACAACCCCTCCCGGAAGGCGTCGAGTTCGGCGAGGCCCGTATCCCCCAACGCCACCGCCAGCGAGCCGAACGGCCCATCCGTCACGCCGCACCCCTCCGCCGACAAACGGGCGGCCAACTCGTCGCGGCTCGTTCGCGCCGCGTTGGCGTAGACGTTAAGCGGCGCGGGGGCGTTGTTTGCCCGTAACAATTCCTCGCCTTCGGCCGGACCCAACCTCTCGAGCCAACGCCGGACAAGCCATTCGGGGTGAGAATACGCGACCGCCAACCGCGCGACGTCGTCGCCGTCGGGGAGCGCCGGCGCCTCCCGCGAGGCGACGCGGCGGAGCAAGCCGTTGACGAAGGGAGCGAGGCCGGCGTACCGGGACGCCTTCGCCTGGGCGACGGCCTGGTCCACCGCGGCGTACGCCGGCGTGTTCATAAAGAATAACTCCGCGGCGCCGACGCGCATTATATCCAGGGCCGCGGCCGGTACTTTCCGAAGGGATTTGGTCGCCGCGAGCTCGAGCTGGTAATCGAGGAGGGTCTTGTGGCGGACGACGTTCTTGACGAGCTCCTCGGCGAAGGAGACGTCGCGCCGCCCGAACTTGCTCCGCACGGCGCGCGCGAGCGCATGGTCGAGCTTGGCCCCGCGCCGGACCGCGGCCAAAGCCGCGACGGCGGCCGCCCGCGGCGAGTACGCGCCGGCCTCCTCTTCTATCTCCCGAGCCATAGCTGCGGATGACCTAAACGCCTTGACAATAAAAGGCCGAACGCGGCGCCGCTAAGTCGCGTGCGCGGCTACGAACGACGGCGCGCCCGGCGGCCTTTACGACTCGAGCTTCTCCTTCAACTTGGCGATGCTCGCCACCGGCGTCGGGTCGACGCCGCGCAGCAGCGACAGGTAGTACGAGGCCAGGTCGCCGAAGTAGATGAGTTCGAAGAGCGCGGCCATGTCTTCTTCGGCGGCGGCGCGTACTTCGGTAACGCCGTGGACGACGGCGGCTACGAGCTCGAGCGCAGCGTCCACCTGGCGCGCTTCGGCGTCGGCCTCGCGCGCGAGCCGGAAGACGACGACGTGTAAGCGGCTCGCCACGTCGTTGGGCACCTCGAACGCAACCAACTCGTTGTGGCAGAGCTCCGGAAAAAAGTTGCCTGAAGCATAGTACTTGGCGTTTTCGGCGAGTTGGGTCCGGCAGCGCTCCGCGGCGAGGGCCGCGAGCGGCCCGGCGCCGTAAACCGCGGCGCCGCCGGCCGCGTGCAGCGAGCGAGCCAGCGCCTTGGCCGCGTTCTCGGCGGCGGGAATGTCGAAGCCCCACCGGCCCCAGCACTCGCGCAGATGGGACGCGACCGCGGCCGCGGCCGGGAAGTCGAACAAACCCGAAGCTCGGAAGTAAGCCGCCAGGCCGCCGGCCATGTAACCAAACGCACACCGCGGCGGCCTGCCCGCGGGTACCTTAACGCACGGAGACGACGACGCCCGCGCCAGCTCCTCCAGCCGGCCGCCGCTCGTCACCGCCGCCAGCGACGCGCCCTGTGTCAGCGCCTCCTCCGTCGCCGTAAGCGTCTCCAGCGTATTGCCGGAGTACGAGATAGCAACCGCCAGCGTTTCCGCGTCGACCCAGGCCGGAACGTTGAAGTCTCGTACTACGACCGCCGGAGTCTCCCAGCGCGCTTCCAAAACAGCCGCCAACACGCGCCCCACGATGCCCGAGCCGCCCATCCCCAAGAACGCGACTCTGCCTACGCCGCCCGGGGCCGGCCGAGCCTCCTCCTCGCCCAGCGCTTCGCCCTCTTCCAGTTGCTCCGGGAGGTCGCGTACGAGCGAGGCCGCGTCGTCGGCGTCGACCTCGGCGTACCGCGCGGGTTGGTCCAATATCGTTTCATCCGTCACGGTGCCCTCCTTTACAACCCGAGGAGATAGTTGACCTTTAAAAATATTATCTGGTCGAGCAGCCGTCGGCCGATCTCTTCGCGGACGTGCTTCTTGTACAGCCGCTTCTCGTTGTAGACCAAATAGAAGTAGCTCCCTTTGGCGAACTCGTACGAGAGCAGCGCGTTCGTCGCGTAATGCCCAGCGTCGCTGGAGGATTGGACGAAGACCCTCGCCGCCAGCTCGTCCGTTATATTCAACTCGCCGTGGAGCCGATTTATAATAAATTCGTATCGCGTCTTGGGATGGGTCAAGACCTCGTAATCGAGGTCGTAGGCCAGCGTCAGGCGGGAGAAGGGGTTGAACGAGAAGCCGCCGCCCCAGTAATCCAAGCCGTAGTCGAAGTGCTCCCCCCATTCGTAGAACGCGTACGCCGACGACCACTCATCGAGGTTATAGCCGATGGTGCCGGCGTAGTACCGGTTGGCGAAGCGCTCGCGCGCCGGGAAGACGCGCACCGGCGGCAAGAAGGGGTGGAACGGGTTAAGAGCTATGAGCCGCAGCGTCTCCTGGCGGTAGTTGTGCTCCGCCAGGAACCTCGCCGTGATGCGGTTTTCGAAGTAAACGCCCACTTCGCCCGCCGCCCCTTCGCGCTGCAGGCGGTGGACGTCCTCGGGCGTGGGGTCGCTTTTCGTCGGCGGCGTCTTGAAGATCACGCCGTGATTGAGGTAGTGCTCGTGTTCGACGTTGGCGTTCAGCTTCTTTATGCCCCAGCGGTAAAGCCACAGGTCGTAGTCGGCCCAACCCCAATAACCCTTGACGTCGTCGTAGGGGATGTAGGCCGTCTTCAGGATGTGAAGGCCCGGGCCGAGATCGGCGTATCCCGCGCCCAGCGACAGGCCGGAGGTGTAGCGCGTGAGCGAGAGGTCCAGGCCGTGGTCGGAGATGCCGGTCCGGCCGTCGTCAACGTGCAGAAACTGACCCGAGAATATGGCTTCGTCGTTGAAAGATATCGTCGCGTCGCCGCTGAGGGCGTCGTTGTCGCGCCAGCTTTCACCGGTCCGCCGGACGCCCAAGAAGCCCACCGACGCGTACTTGGTGATGTCCTGCTTGATGCGGGCGACGGCGAAAGCGTACCGGTGGGGGCCGCCGGGATTCTCCGGGTCCTCCAGGAACTCCTCGGCGTCGAGGCCGAGCGCGTAGAGGTGGGTTGGCCCGACGCGGCCTATGAACTTCCCGCCGTACTCGATGTCGCCCACGCGCCGGCTGTAGAACGCCAGTATGGGCGTCTCGAAGTACTCCTGCCCCTCCAGAAAGAACGGCCTCGTCTCCGGGTAGAACAGCTCCTCGTCGGTGAGGTTGATGCGGTAGGCGTCCGCCTCCACCTGCGCGAAATCGGGCCGGAGCGTGCCGACCACGGTCATGCTGGGCAACAGGCGCGCGGCCACGTCCAAACCCTCCCGGTGGTCGAACTCGTACTTATCGTTCTTGGCCAGGTCGCGGTAGGAACCGGAGACGTACGGCTGGACGTCGACGACGGGCCGCTTCCGGCGCCGGGGCGGCGCGTCCATGGTGCCGAAGAGCGAGACGCGGAAGAGGTTCTCGCCCGGGTCGCGCCACACCGTCTGGTCTTCGTCATGCTTGTGGAACCGGACGAAGTTCACGCCCCACTCGTCGTTGAACATGCCGAACCGAAACGTCCGAAACGGGATCTTCATCTCTACGGTCCAGGAGTCGTGGTTTAT
>JAZGGY010000037.1:0-6349 GCA_036480675.1 bacterium
TATCGCAGCCGCCGGAGCTTAATAACAACCCGACTCCCACGGCCGAAAGCAGCGGGAGCGTTATCCTCAACTTCCTCATCACGACGTCACTCCCTTCATGGAATTCGCGACGGGCGCGATATTACGAGCTTCGCGACGCCCCTAAAATAATGGCGGAGAGGGCGGGATTCGAACCCGCGGTAGCGGTTTAAGCCACTACAAGCGCTTAGCAGGCGCTCGCCTTCAGCCAGCTCGGCCACCTCTCCGCGACGCAAATTTATCACATACGCCCGCCTCGGTCAACTCCCATCTCGCCGCTTCAAAGCACGCCGCGCGTCTTTTGACCTTATCGCGGCCGCGGCCTTGCGCCGCAACACGAGCACCCGCTACCACGGGACCAGGCTAATCGCCAACGAATAACCGCCCGGCGATTCCACGTAAACGTAATAATCCTTCTTGGTGGCGTCGTCTGGGTTCGTCTCTTCCTTGACGACGGAAGCCTCGACCTTTTCGATTCCCCAGGACTCCGCGAACTCCGGGTTCGTGCGCTTCATAAGAGAATAGGACGGTATCGTGTCCGATTTTAGTAAATAGTCGCCTTCCTTTAAAGTGAACTTGATACCTCGCAAGGGCAACACCAGATCGTGACAGCCGACGTTATTGATACGGGCTTCAGCCCTGGTCTTGCCGTCCTCCTCGGCGTATTCGTACCGCACCTCGAAATGAAACGGCTCCATAACGTACGTCTTCGTTCCTTCGTTCGTCACGTTGACGACGAGGTAATTGAAGAAACCGCCCTCGTCAGGGGGAGCGTCGAACTCCGCGCCGCCGCCGCCGACCACGTAGTACGTTATGCCTTTGTGTTCCTTACTGTAGAAGAGATGCTGGTGGCCGGCGATAACGGCGGTCACTTTATAGCGAGCGAACAATCCCGCGAGCTCTTCATAATTTTGAATGTCGGAAATATTCTGGCCGCGCATCCGTTTGTAGTCGCCCGGCGCTATCGTCACGTCCGCGTCAACGACGTCATCTTGGCGCGGGAAAACGGGCCGGTGCATAAAGACATAAATAGCTCTGGCCTTCTTGTTCTCCTCGAGGTCTTCTTTAAGCCATTCCAACTGCTCGCCGGTTACGGAGGCCACTTCGCCCGGGAGCTCCGTGTTGAGGATTATGAAGTGAACGCCTTCGTAATCCGTAGAAAAATACTCTTCCTGCTCCGTGAGACGAAGGAATTCTTCCGCGGCAAACGGTTGCGACGAGTAATCGTGATTGCCCGGGACGTAATGAACCTCGGCCTCAATCGTCCCGAAAAGCTCGAGCGCCGTAGCGAACTCCCTTTCCACGACATCCTCCGGCTCGCCGCGGGCCCACACCAAGTCGCCGGTGTGGAAGACCAGAGCGGGATTTATCAAATTAATTTCCTCTACGATGCGTTTCGCGGCGGGGGCAAGGTCAAAGTTCAACGGGCCGATGGGCCGCGTGTCTCCCATTACTGCGAAAGTGAAATCCTCGTACTCGGCCGCCGACGCGCTCGACGCGGCGCAAAAGACGACGGCGAAAATTGCGCAAATTTTCTTCACGGTTACACTCCTTCAATTCGATCTCGCTATATAAAAACCAACCGCGCCGTCGTCCGGACCGCGCCCGCGAAAAGGGCCGCGCTCGCATCGTCGAAAAGTTTTATGTAGTTCCCGGCTTCTTTCATAATCCGGTTCCGGGCCGCGGCCTTCAGCACCGCACACCATAAATAAAACAATAGCTCCATCGCTGAAGCTATTCTCGCGCGGCCGCTTCGAAGGCCCGCGGTTCGCGGCAGCTCCCTCCTATCGCGCTAATCATAACGTAAAACGCCGGCCTGAGCAACGGCAAAAACCGTAGCCGGCCGGCGTCTACCGGGCCTTACCGCTACTCGTCGTCCGCTTTAGGTCGCTTGACGTTCTCGTCGAAGCCGATGCGCCAGCGTTCCTTGACCTTCGCGGGGTGCATCCGGAGCCAGAGGTCGTCCGGCAGGTACACCTTGACGCCGCAGAACTCGCACGGCACGACGCGCTCCGTGCCGTCCACCATCAGCGCGCCGCCGCACTTGATGCAGCTGAACGCTATCGGCTCAGTCGGCGCTTTCTCGCCCTCCTCGTCCTTGCCCTGCAGCGAGCCGCCCACCACAATCGCCGCCGGCGGGTACGCCTCCCTGAGCCACGACGGCGCCGGCTCGACCGGCATGTCGCGGCCGCACTCCGGGCACTTGTGGACGTACGGCGCCTTTGCCGGGTCCACCGGCAACTCCGTCTTGCAATCCGGGCAGTACGGCTTCATGCGGCCGTACATCATCGTCGTGTGGAACGTACCGAAGATCTGCGAATTGGACCCCTCGCCTTCCCCGGTCTCGCCGGACCGCATCTCTTCGTCGGTGTCCCGGAAGATGTCGATCCAGTACTCGTTAGGGATGTCGACGTCGGCCTGGCAGCGGTCGCAGTGCGCTACTTCCCAGGGGCCGTTGAGCGGCACCGGCCCGTCGCATTTCGGGCACTTGATGTTGACCTCAAAGCAGCCATACAGCATAAATTACTCCTATTCGTTGGGTTGTTCTTAAGCCTCGGTTCGTTCGTACATTTTGACGATATACGGCGACGTTCGCCGCAGCAGTTGCATTTGGGAAGTGACGCGGTTTCCCCGGATCTCCCCGAAGACGACGAACCACCGGTTCTTTTTGCGCGCGGGGTGCAGGCGGAACCACAGCTCGTCGGGAAGGTAGACGTTGACGCCGCAGTAGTTACAGGTGATCATGCGGTCACGGCCGTCAACCAACAGCGAGCCGCCGCACTGCGGGCACGTGAACGCCACCGGCGCCGAGGCCGCCGACTTCGCCTCGCCCTCCTCGGCGGCTTTCCCCTTCTCCTTCTGTATTTCGGCGTTCACCAGCAGCCGGGGCGGCGTGAGCGCCCTCTCGAGCCACCCGGGCGGCGGCGTCACCGGCGTCGTCGCGCCGCACGCGGCGCAAGCGTGATCGTAGGCCGGCGTCACGTCCCGGGCGAGTTCGAGGGGCTCGTTGCACCGGCCGCACGACGGCCGCTGCCTTCCGTACAGGACCTTGACCTCGTAACGCTCGAACGCCTCGGCGTTGTACCCCTGGCCGTCCTCGAGCCTGAATCCCGCCTCGGCGTAGATATCGCGCAGGATGCGGAACCAGAAGCGCGTCTTAAGCGCGAAGTCGGCCTGGCACTTGTCGCAGTGGACGCGCAACAGCGGCCCGCTAAGCGGCACCGGCGCGTCGCACTTGGGACACTGGACGCTTATCTCGAGCGCGGCGGCGAGCATAGGGTACCCTGACGAATATACGAACGCCGCGACCGTAACATAGGCCGCGGCGACGGGTCAACGGGATAAAGGAAAGGCGGCGTGGAAACCGCCGTGACTACTTTATTCACTAATCATTGTCGCTCTAAAACCCAACCCCACATGCTCGAAATCGCCATCGGTCGTTAAAATCTCTTCAATACCTAACTTTCTCATAACGGCCATAGTAACGCAATCGCAAAACGAAATCTCTTTATCCCAGTATTTACTATAAAAATCGTTCCAAGCTGTTTCCCTATAACCTGCGCTCTCCTCCAACGCGAATTCCGGACTATTAAGCATCTCGTTACCCATTACAAACGTCCTTCCCCAATTCAAACCATGCCTACCCGGCCGTGCGAGTTCAGCGAAAACTAAGTCCGTGAATACGAAGGAATAACCTCTTTCGAGAAAGTCCTGTTTACAATACAGGGCGTAATCATAGCGTATATCAGTTACATTAGCTAATACAATAAAAAAACCAGTATCCGCGAAAACCCTAAGCATGGCTCAATGGGAGTACGCTCGTAAGGTATTCTTCCTTAGGGTGCTCTCGTTTGAACTGGTCGACGGCTGCGCTTAACCTTTCTTTTTCACCGGCATTCAAACCGATCTTCCGGAATTCAAGAACGTCGACCGCGATTTCCTTTAGGTTATCATATAGGTATTCGATGAAGAATTTATCGTAAATTTCGCGCCGAAATAATGGTTTCTGCCGCCGCAGCTCGGGGTCGTGGAAGATTTCGTCGAGCAAACCGTATTCTCTCGACGCCGATACGTAGCTGTAAATAACGAGTTCTTTAATCTCGTCCTCGAATTCTTCTTCCCTCGGCTCATATACGCCCTTAGAGATGATTTTGAAGACACGGGCCAGCTTCCTATTCCTATCGTTGAAAATAAAACGATAGAATAACATTTCGGCTTGGAGGTTACTTAACTCCAATCCCCACTCGGCGTCATAAACCTCGCGTTCAGCGTCGAAATGGTTTTCCTCTTGCGGTTCTAACTCCGTTATTTCCTGCGCCAACCGCCGTACATATTTATCGGGCAATTCCCCTTGCTCTTTCATCTTGCCTAGGAATCCTTTTAACCCCTCTAGAAAGCTCTTGGCCATGTCGCAACCTCGTTTCAAAAAGGCGGCCTCGCGGCCGCCTTCGGTTTACGGAGTTTCGTCATTCTCCGCCCGGCGACGTGAGCGTGAGCGAGAGGTCGGAGCCCTCGCCCTCGTCCTCGTCGCGGGGAACGACGCGGAGCTTGATGCTCGAGCCCGGCAGGATCGTCGGGACGTCGCGGAGGCGCTGCCACGTGAAGGTCCCTCCGGGCGGGGTCGCGGAAACGCCCGCGACGCTGTCCGCCACCGTCGCGAGGAACCACGTCGCGCCGCCGTCCTCCGAATAGAAGATATTGAGCGTTACGGCGTCGTTCTCGTCGTCGCGAACCGTATACTCGACCTTGACCGAACCGTCCTCCTGCTCGGAGTAGGAGGTGAGCGAGGCCGTGGGCGGGGCGTTGAGGTCCACCCGGAACGGCCTGTTCTCGGCGGCTTCGCCGGCGTCGGCGTCCGCGGCGGTAATGCGGAAGATAACGTCGGCCCCGGCGCCGCGGCCTAGGTCGCCCGCGGCGTCCCACCTGAGCGTCCCGAAGTAACTCATCTCCGAAATGCCGGAGGTCGAGGTGAGGACCGTCGCCGGTCGCCACGTCGTGCCGCCGTCGGTGGAGTACTCGCACGTGAGGTCGACGGCGTCGCCCTCGGTGTCGATGATCGAGTAATCTATCTCGACGGCGTCGCCCTCCTGCTCGGCGATGACGTCGCCCACGACTATTTGGGGCGGCTCGTTGGTATCCACGACGAGCTCGCCTATCGAGCCCGGCGTTCCCTGCTCCGCGTCGTAGGGCGTCAGGCGGAACGCGACGCCTCGAAGCTCCTGCCCCGGGACGTCCGAGAAGAGCGACCACACGATGGAACCGTCGTATCGGTCGGGGCCGATGTCCGAGGCCAGGCCGAAGACGGTGGCCGGCTTCCACGTAGCGCCGCGGTCGGTGGAGTACTCGGCGACGATGCTCAGGCGGTCGCCCTCGTCGTCCGCCAGCGAGTACTCGACTTCCACCTCGCCGCCCACCTTCTCGCCCGCCGGCGCGCGCACCACAACGGTCGGGAGGTGGTTGTTGTCGACGCGGAAGGCCGTCGAGTACGCGGCCTCGCCTCCGTCGTTGTCGCGGGGCGTAATCCTGATTACGGCGTCGGCCAGGTCTTCGCCCACGGCGTCCCGGGTGGCGAGCCAGGTGAAGGACCCGCGGTACCGGCCCGGCCCCAGCGCCGTCACGTCGGGCGTAACCGTCGCCGGGCTGAACGTAAAGCCGCCGTCGTCGCTGTACTCCACGACGAGGTCGACGGCGTCGTTCTCTTCGTCGGCGATGACGTAACTCACCGTTACGTCGCCGGTGGCGTCGGTCGCGCCGACGGTCACCTCGGCCGACGGCGGCCTGTTGGTGTCGACGTTGACGTTGGTTATCTGGGCCGGCGTGCCGACGTCCACGTCGGAGGGCGTAATGCGGAAGGCGACGCTCGAGGAGTCCGCGGCGCCGAGGTCCTGCCGCGCTTGCCAAACCACCGTATTGGCGTACGTGATGGGCGATATGTCGGAGGTATCGCCGCTGACGGTCGCCGGCCGCCACGTCGAGCCGTTGTCCGTCGAGAATTCGACCTTGACGTCGAGCTGGTCGCCCTCCTCGTCGAATAGCTCGTAGTCTATGGCGATCTCGTCGCCCTGCTCGCCCTCGAGCTCGCGGATATCGAGGCGAGGCGGCTCGTTGACGTCGACGCGGAAAGGCCGCGAGACGACGGCCGCGCCCTCGTCGCGGTCCCACGGCGTTACGCGTAAGAGGATCCGGTCGGAGTCGACGCCGCCGATGTCCTCGCGCGCGTCCCAGGTGATCGAGCCGGCGTAGCCAGCCTGGGTTACGCCCTCCCGCGCCCCCGAGACGGTGGCCTCGTCCCAAGTCAGGCCCTCGTCGATCGAATATTCGTAGTAGAGGT
>JAZGGY010000038.1:0-7191 GCA_036480675.1 bacterium
TTTCCCAGAACTTATCATGCATCTTAGCCCACTTATCGGGGTGAGTTTCCTCCATGTGAGAGGCGTATTCCTCGTCGGTCATGAATAGCGTCTCACATCCTTCGCAGATGAGGTCTTCGCCGGGGGCCGGACAAGCTACTTCTTCGGCGGCCGTTTCGGCGGCCGTTTCGGCTACCGTTTCGGCCGCGGTTTCGGCGGTGGGAACTTCTTCTGCTTTTTTACATCCCGCGAAAGCGGCCGCGAGGCCCAACGCAAACATGATAACGATGAAGACTTTTAGGTGCTTCACGATTAAACCTCCTCTTCAGATTTATATATTGTATTTTACCATAAATGTCCTAACTTTGCAACAGCGCTTCCCATAACTCTACGACGCGTTCGTTTAACCGGCCCGGCCTTTCCGCGACGTTTAAACGCACCGCGCGCTCCTCCTTTTTAAACCAGGTCCGTTGCCGCTTGGCCAGGCGCAGCGTTTCGCGGACTATGCGCGCGAACGCCGTTTCCTCGTCGAGTTCACCCCTCAGGAGTTGAACAGCTTGGCGTTAGCCGATGGCGTTGAGGGGAGGGGCGGTCTCGTCTGCGACTTCAGCCAGTAAGCCGGCGGTTTCGGCGAGTAGCCCTCGCGCGAACATTCGGCGCGTGCGTTCCTCTACGCGAGGTGCGAGCCAGCGTCGCGGCGCGTCCAAAGCTACGACCGCGACGCGGTCGGCCTCCAGTGCCGTCGCGCCCCTGGAGTGGATTTCGGCCAGCGGTGTACCGGTCAGCTCGTATACTTCGAGCGCGCGGATGATGCGTATTTCGTCCGCGGGTGATATCCGCGCCGCGGCTTCGGCGTCTACTTCGCGTAAGTATTCGTGCAGATCTTCTCCCGCGGCCCGGCGCGCCCGCAGCGCGGCCCGCACGGCGGCATCCGCGCCGGGAGCTTCGCAGATGCCGTCGACGAGAGCGCGGAAGTAAAGGCCGCTGCCGCCGACGACCAAAGCCAACCTGTTGCGGCGCCACGCTTCCTCGCACGCGGCTCGCCCTTCCGTCATGTACCGCCCCGCGCTGTAGGGGATGCCGGGTTCGACGACGTCCACCATAAGGTATTCGTAGCCCCGCCGCGCTTCGCCCGTCAATTTGGCGGTCCCGACGTCGGCGCCGCGGTAAACCTTCGTGGAGTCGCACACGATTATAGAGACGGCGTCGGGGCCCCCCAGCGCGTCGGCCAGCGCCAGCGCGAGCGTCCCCTTCCCGGTGCACGTAAGGCCCACTACGGCGAGTAGGTGTCTGGACATTGCCTTTTAATTTAATATTAACGGGCCCGTTTATCAATAGCTCTGAACAAGTATTAGTTTGACATGATAAATAGGGCTTATTATACTTCGCCGCAATGCTTATTAAGCGGGTCATCAACGCCACCGGCGTAATCTTGCACACCGGCGCGGGCCGCGCGCCGTTCGGGCCCGCTATCCTCGAGCGCGTCGCTCAAATCCTGGAGGGATACTGTAACCTCGAGGTGGATCTGGAGAGCGGCGAGCGCGGCCAACGCAACGCCCTGGTCGCGGCGCCGCTGTGCGAGCTGACGGGGGCCGAAGACGCCCTGGTGGTAAACAATAACGCCGGCGCGGTATTACTTGCCCTCCACGCCCTCGGCCGCGGCCGGCCCGCGGCGGCGAGCCGCGGCCAATTAGTCGAAATCGGCGGCGCCTTCCGTCTGCCGGATGTTATGGCCTCCGGCGGCGTCGAGCTTATGCCGGTCGGTACGGTCAACGTGACCCACCTCGACGATTTCCGCCGCGCGCTCGACGCCGGCGCGTCGCTCGTCGTCCTGGCCCACCGCAGCAATTTCTACTATCGCGGTCGGTTCGACGAGCCGCGCGCCGACGAAGTGGTGGCTTTGGCCGCGGCGTACGACAGGCCGGTGTTATACGATTTGGGGAGCGGTTTGCTTAGTACGTCGTTGTATCCGGACCTGGTTTCGGAGGACGAGCCGTCGGTGGAGAATTTGTTGGACGCGGGCGTCGACGTCGTATGTTTCTCGGCTGACAAGTTGCTCGGCGGCCCGCAAGGCGGCGTCGCGGTGGGGAAAGCCGCGGCTATCGGGGAGTTGCGGGGCGACAGTCTGTACCGCGCGCTGAGGGTCGGGAAGGAGACGTACGCCTTCCTCGGCGCCGTATTGGAAACGTACCTCGACGGCGGCGCGTTGGACGGTGTCCCGACGTACCGGCTGCTAAGTCGCTCCGCAGAAGATTTGGAACGGGCAGCCGATGCCGCGGCCGCCTTCTTCCGAAAAGCCGACGCGGCCGATTTGGAGATAAACACCGCCCGGGCGGAATCGTACGTCGGCGGCGGGACGCTGCCGTACGTTCGTTTGCCCACTTTCGTCGTCGCGCTCAGGTATAAACACCTTTCGCCCCATGCGTTAAGCGGCGTGTTGCGGCGTCTCGATCCGCCGGTCCTGGCTCGCGCGACCGGCGACGCCGTATACGTAGATATGCGGAGCGTTCTCGACGACGACTTGCCGTTGCTGGAGCGGGCCGTCGGGACTTTAGCGGCCGAGCTGGGTTAGCGGCGTCGGGTCAAGTACCGATTTACGAAGAACGGCGCGCCGCCAATTTCGCTTGACTATAAAGGCGCAACTCGTTATTATCCCCCGAGCGTATCGCGGTCGGGCTTGTATAGCTTTGCCGCGGTACTGGTTGTATGGGCCCTATGAGAATAGTCCGGCCGGTACTTCTTATCGTGTGCGCCGCGTCACTCGCGACGGCCAGGAGTGGCGAGACTACGGCTACGTTCTTGACGCTTGGCGTCGGCGGCCGGCCGTCGGCCATGGGGGAAGCGTACGTCGGCCTTGCCGAGGGCGTCAACACGTTGGCGTACAACCCGGCGGGGATCGCGAACCTGGACGCGGCCGAGGTATCGGCGATGCACGCGGAATGGGTACACGGTTTTCGGTACGAGTACGTCGCGTTCGCGTACCCGCTGTCTTGGGGGACGTTGGGAGGCGACGTTCGCGCGCTGACCGTCGGCGGCCTCGAATTGCGGACCGATCCCGACAACCCGTCGGAAGAACCCGAGGGGACTTTCGGCGCCACGGACGTCGCGGTCGACGTCAGTTACGCTTACCCGCTGAGCGGCGTTCTGGCCGTCGGCGCCAACGCCAAAATAATAAACCAGAGAATACACGACGTTTCCGCCACGGGCGTGGCGGGTGACGTCGGCGTTTATTGGGAGCCCCGGCCGTCGTTGAGCGCGGGGCTGGCGGCGCGGAATTTGGGTCCGCCCGTGACGTTCGAAGAGGACTCGAGCCCGCTCCCCATGACGGCGGAGGCGGGGCTCGGGTACCGCATGTTCGACCGTAAATTGGTCTTGAGCGGCGCGGCCGAGAAGCCTTTTAAGGACGATTTCCTGTATAAGGGCGGCGTCGAATATTCCCCCCTGGAGTTTATTTCGGGACGCGTCGGTTATCTTCTCGGTTTGGATACTCAAGGGAATACCGGCCTGACCGGCGGGTTGGGCGTGAACGTTGCCGGGTTTTCTTTCGACTTCGCGGTGGCGCCCTACGGCGATCTGGGCACGACTTACCGCGCGGGTTTCACGTACGTTTTCGGCCAGGAGCGGCGCCGCATAACGGAGGAGGTGGCGGCCGAATTCGAAAGGCAGCGCCAGGAAGTTATCGCGTCCTTGTCCGGTAAAGCCGAGAGTTATTACCGGGCCGGCAATTACCAGGGGGCGGTGGACACCTGGGACTTGATATTGGTTTGGGACCCGGAGAACGCGGAAGCGGCGGTGAAGTTGGAAGAGGCGCGCGATAGTTTGAACGAGCAGCTCGTTGCCGAACACGTCGAGAAGGGGGAGGCGTTCTTCGCCGCCGGTAAATACAGCGAGGCCGCGTTGGAATACTCCCTGGCGCAGAAGATAGACCCGACGAATGAGGCCGCCATAATCGGCTTCGCCCGCGCCGAAGAGGAACTGGCCCGGGAGGAAGCGCGCCAAAAAGAGGAGATAGCGAGGCTGCTGGAGCAAGCCCGGGCCGCGTACAGCCGGGGCGAGTATACGACGGCCATCGCCAGGTGGGAGTCGGTCCTGGGGTTCGAGCCGGGCAATGCCGAAGCCGCCGCCAATCTTGAAGGCGCGCGGGTCCGCGTGGCCGGTATGGTGGGAGAATACAAAGCGGCCGCGCGTCGCTACGCCGACGGGAGAGATTGGGTTTCGGCGTCGTCGAATTGGAACCGCGCCCTCCGGTTGGCGCCCAACGACGCCGAAGCTATAGCGGGCCGTAAGGAGGCGCGAGCCGCCTTGGCCCGCGAGGCGGAGACGTTCGTTAGCGCCGGCGTCTCGTTGTACGAGCGCGGCGATTTGAACGGCGCCGAGGCGAAGATGATAGCCGCTTTGAACCTCCAACCCGATAACGCCCGTGCGAGCTCTTATTTGACCAAGATACGGAAAAAACGGGCGGCGCAAAAAGAGGCCGCGGTAGATTACAACAGCGTATATATGAAAGGCGTTCAAGCGTACACCAATAACCAGTACCGGGCGGCCATAGCGTATTGGAAGCAGATACCTGCCCAGGACCCGCTGTACCGAAAAGCCCAGACGAACATTAAGCGCGCGAAAGCGGTACTCAAGGAACTCGAGTGATATTTAGTATTTTAAGGAAAGCCGCGGCGGCGGATGTGATGCGCTCGTGTTAAGGAGAGCGTTAACGGCATCGGCGTTGGCGGCCTTGTTCGCGTGGCAGGGCGCCGCGGCGCCCGACGGCGACGAGCGAAAGGCGAAGTGGGCCGAGCGCGCCGAAACCGAACCGGCCCAAGCGCCTGCCGGCGACGCGGCCTTATCCCCCGAAAAAGCCCCGGCCGTGACGCCCTTGGCGGGCGGTAAATCGAAGGAGTGGGTGCAGGAGCGTTGGGAAGAAGGGAATCAGAAAGACTGGGACCGCGAGAAAGAGAACGTCTATTGGTATAATACGGGGGCAATCGACTTGGACTTCATGCCGCCGTACGTGGGTGCCGCTTCCACTTGGGGGTCCCGGCGCGAACTACCTATGTCTTCGGCTAGCCGCTTCGCCGTTTCTTCCGCGGACGGGAAAACCAGTATCCTCTACGGCGGCGCCGGCGCCGGCGCGTACGCGGGTACGGGCGTGGTTTGTTACGCCGAGGACCGCGAAGGTGCCAATTGGAAAGTATCCCCGGTCAAAGAGAGCGGTGGCTTCCAGGCCAAAGACGTCGTGGACTTATGCTGGACGCCGAAACTTACCTCCGGTTACATATGTAGTGCGACGCGAATGCCCAAGACCAGCACGCCGAAGACGCCGCTGTTTTATTACGACGGGCCGGTGCCGACGTCAAGTTGGGTTTCGGCTATAGAGTACGGGTCGGTCCCGCCTCGCACGGTATATGATTTCACTTCCGTAGCGCCCGGGCCGAAGGGCGCGAGCGCGGAGGTTTACCTGGGTTACTCGGGCTTGAGCGTCGGCACGGCACAGGTTTACTATTATCGCGAGCCGCGGTGGAATTCGTTGGGCAGGCTTGCGGGCGCCAAGGACGTTCACGCGTTGTACGCTACCGATACCGGCGTCCTGGCCGGTACCGGGCCGCGGCGCATCGTCTTCGAGTGGACGGGGAGTAAATGGAACCCCAGGCAGGTAACGGGGCTGAGCGGGGGAGACATAAAAGATATCGCCAAGATAGGCAACTATTATTACGCCGCCGCCGGTAACTGCCTGCCCGGCGGTAAAGCGCGGCTCTTCCGCACTAAAGACCTCGTTCAGTGGCAGGACGTAACGCCCCGAGCGGCGGGCGTGGAGTCGCTTTCCGAGTTCGTGGCTGTGGCCGAATTCGGCAAAGACGGCGCGGTCGCCGCGGTAGGAGATGGCTTCGGGCGTTTTTACGTGAGCCAAAATCCCGCGCCCGCCAACTGGGGGGTAGTGACCGCTGACGCCGCCCCCGGCGTCGTTGGTAGAGACGTCGTTCACGTAAGCTCGGGAAGCGATTTCTGGGGCAACTTCTTAGGGTACGAAAAAGACAGTAGCGTCTACGCCCGGAAGTTCCAGGGGTTCAAAACCGACGGCGTTTTATACTCGTCGGTATACGACTCTTACGATAAGCTTATAAAGTATCAAACGCTGGATGTCGAAGGGGCGATGGCCTCCGGCGGCGCGACGTTCTGGCTCCGCGCCGCCGCCAACATCGCGGAATTCGAAACGGCCCAAGGCGGCCCGGGCGAGCCGAAGTGGGTTAGGGTGTCGCTCGGCGAGCCGTTGCCGGCCGAACTCAGCAACAAGAGGTACATCCAATACAAAGTGCGCCTCGACGTCCCGGACGGCAAGAAGTTCCCGCCGGTGGTGAAAAGAATTCGGCTCGCGATGGACTCGACGTACTCCAGGGTTACCGGGACGTCTCCCGCCAACGAAACCAGAGGCCACAACGTTGACGTAGCCATCAGGTTCATTTTTACGAAGAAGGTCGACACGAAAACTATCATACCGGAAAATATTACGTTGACCGGAAAAGAACGTTCGTACGAATGGCTCGATGTGTACGAAATCAAGGGCACTACGGACTTCATAGTATTACATGAACCCTTCGAGCCTTATGACGAAATCACGGTTAAGTTGGAAAGCATACCGCGCCGTGAGATACTCGACGCCGACGGCTGGGAAATCGACCCGGACGGCGACGGCCTGACCGGCGGCGAGTACAAATTTACTTTCGGCGTGGGCGCGGGGGGCGGCGGCGATAAGGAGGGCCCGAACGTTTACGACGTCACGATCCAACCCAACCCTACTTTCGGCGCGAAGGATGTTATAATTCAGGCGATCGCCGACGATACCGGGACCGGCAACTCGCCGGTTGCAGCCGCGGAGTACTCGTTCGGGGATAGCCCCGCCCCCGCCGGCGAGGGCCAGCCGATGGAAGGTGATTTCGGGGTCCCCAAGGTGGAAGTTCAGGCCGTAGCGGACATAAGCGAATTGAGCAAAGGCCAGAAACGCTTAATGGTATACGTCCGGGCATTGGACTTGGCCGGCAACTGGGGGGACCCCACCGCGGCGCCGATATTCATTAGGCCTCCGGATTTCCTGCCGGCGGAATACGTTTACTTCTACCCCAACCCCTGCCGGGACGACGAGGGATATTTCCACTATTTGGTTACTAAGGACAGCGAGATCACGGTCCGGGTGTACGACATACGGGGCCGTTTAATCGAAGA
>JAZGGY010000039.1:0-2727 GCA_036480675.1 bacterium
TCACGTTTTCGTCGTCGACACCTAGTATTTTCCTCATCGCTTCCGCCGCTTCCTCGGCGCCCTTTACCTCGATCTCGTAGACGATCTTGTTCACGTCTTCCGCCATCGCCGTCTCACCTCCTCCGCCGCGGCCTCCTCCTCGCGGCCTACGTTGCACAGGCAGTCCACCGCCGCGTAGAACTGCGAGGCGTTCCAGCGGAGGACCTCGGCCGGCGGCAGGCCGAACCGCGCGGCGACGTCGACCACGGCCTCACTCAGGCCGCAGTACCGGGCTCCCCGCGTTCCTCTTTTTTTTTACCCAGAACGTGCGCCACCAGGCCCAGGAGGGCGTCGCGGACCGACGTTATTATCACGTCGGCGCGGGGGACCGCCCGGGCGAGCAGCGCCAGCGCCTCGTCGTCGCTCGGCTCGCGTAGCGTGTGTCGCCGGCGGAAAAGGCCCCGCCGCCCGGGCCGCCGGTGCAGGAGCCAGAACGCCCGGGCGAGTATCGTCACGTACTCGTGGATGTCGGTGAGGTCCGGCCCGAGCCGCTCCAGCTCCCGCACCACCGCCTCGAACACCTCCAGCGACGGCACGGGTATAGTGAGCCGCAGCCGCTCGTCCTCGTAGACGTAGAGCTGCTCGTCGGCCAGCCGCTTGAGCTCCACCCCCACCCGGCCCGAGCCGGGCATCCCCGGCGCGTAACGCGTTATCATCTCTTGCGCCTCGGACGGAAGGTCCGACGACGGCCTCACGTCGGCGCCCAGCCGCCGCAGCTCCTCCTTCAGCTCCTCGCCCATCAGTCGAAGTAGATGACCAGGTCGCCGGCGGCGTCGTTGTTGACGCGGAACTCGCGCGTTAGGGCGTCGTGGCCCGCGCGCGTCGCGCCCAGCTTCAGCGCGCCGGTCCACACGATGTCCTTGGCGTAAATAGTCATCCGCCCCAGCGTGTTGGTCTCCAGGAACCGCTCGATGACGAGGTACCCCGCCCACGAGCTCGGCGTGTCGGCGGGGCCGATAGTTACCTTGACGCCGGAGGTGTTGGTATACAGGTACGTCGTCTTGACCTCTTCGTCGGCGTCCGTGGAGTGGAACGTCAGCACGCCGCTCGCGACCTGGACCTCGCCCGAGGCCGCCGGCGCGCCCGAGACGACTTCGAAGTACGACTTGGCCGCGCCCGAGCCGGTGTACACCGAGCCGTGCCCGATGGAGTCGTCGACGCAGTTGGCGGAGTTGGTCAGCGTCACGTCGTACGGCGAGCCGGCCGGGACCGTCCCCGCCTCCTCCTTGGCCACCGATATGCCCTGCGAGGCGGTGGTCGAGCCGCCGATCAGCGCCGCGACCAGGTTGGCGTCGGAGTAGTGCCAGCCTATGGTCCCGCCGAACCCGCCTATCAGCGCGTGGTACGCGTTCTGGTTGTTCCAGTTCCCCTTCGGGATCTCGATCTCCTTGGTGTCGACGTTGAAGTTCAACTCGGCGTAGCCCAGGAACGGGTACTTGTTCGTGGTGTCGAACACCATCCCCTGGCCCACCAGCGCACCCAGTGCGAGTGCCATAATCTATCCCCCCTGCTTAGGGTTATCGTTGATGAAACGTTTTTTATGTAATCTCGGCTAGACGCCGCCCGGGACGAGGCCGGTCGAGAAGTCGAACCGCACCTCGACCGTCACGTTCTCGGGCTTCTGGACCACCTTGGTGGCGCTGGCGGCGACGTCGTACCAGGGCGGCCCGTCGCCGGAGATGACCGGCAGGCCCCGCCGCACGCCCTCGCGCACCGTCTCCACCAGGTGGCTCGCCAGGTCGCCGGCGTTCTCGTGGGCGTTCTCCTTCGAGCCATGCTGGATGGCGGCGCGCACGGCGGCGTGGCACACGGCCCACCCGAGGCGGTCGTACGTGTCGGCGCCCATCTCGACCTCGAACGTGGGCTGCGTGAACCGGCCGATGGGCGCGGCCTTCTCGTAGACGTAGCTCGCGCCGTACTCGTCCTTCAACAGCTGGACCAGGTAGCGCTTCGCGCGCTCGCCCGGGCTCTCTCCTATCGTTACGGCCATAGCTTCAAACCTCCGCGGCTGCGACGCGGTATAAACGTTATTAGGTTGGAATGGGAATGTTAACGGGTTTGTACGGGCGCAAGGCCTTGCGCCCCTACTATCCTTCGAGCTGGGAGAGGCGCGCCTCGCCGGCGCGCGCGCGGTAGGCGGTCTGGATGTCGGCGTCGACGCCGGGGTTCATCGTGACCTCGACGTTCACGTTGGGGGAGCCGACGTTGACGTTCGGGGCGCCGAAGTCGCCCGGGCCGAAGCCGTAGCCCGACCGGCTGCCGGACAATAACCCCTGCATCCGCTCCTGCGTCATGATGAACTCCGGCTCGCGCTCGCCCACCATCGCCAGCGTGGGTCGCGTCACGAGGCCCTCGCTCTGGAAGCCGAGGAGGCTCGTGATCATGCCGAGGCCGGGGATCATGCTGAGGATGGAGCTGATGCCCTCGGTGACGAGGTTGGTGGCCGCGCTGGTGGCCATCGACGCGCCCATGTCCGCCATCGCGCCCTTCACGTCCCCCGACTTGAACCCCTGGACCAACCCAGACGAGATCATCCCCGAGACGCGTTTGACGGATTCCTTCTCTTCCTTCTTGTCTTTCTTTTTCGCGGCCTTCTGTTCGCCCTTCTCTTCGTCTTTCTTTTTCTTCTCGGGCGGCTTGGGGAGCTCGCCCTCGGGCGCGAGCGAGAGTGGCTCCTCCTTGAGGGCG
>JAZGGY010000040.1:0-2713 GCA_036480675.1 bacterium
ACCGGAACTTCGTCATCTTCGACAATGGGGACACCGAGGCCGCGATAAAGAAAATCGCCGACAAGTGGACGCTGCCCGCCGAGCAATTCCACTACAAACGCCTCGCCGCAGCGGTCGAGGCCGCAAAACGCGAACTAATACCGGCCGAGGATTACCCTCGCCACGACAGCTATCGCGAGACCGTGGCGGACGTCTACACCGCCTATCAGAATATCCTCCGCGAGAACAACGCCTACGACTTCGGCGACCTCTTGATGGAGCTGGTGTTTCTCTTCCGCCGCGAACCGGACGTCCTGACGGCGTGGCGAGAGCGTTTCCAACACATCCTCGTTGACGAGTATCAGGACACGAACTACGCCCAATACGAACTGCTTCGGCTACTAGGTGAGAAATACCGCCAGATCTGCGTCGTCGGCGACCCGGACCAGTCGATATACCGGTGGCGCGGCGCCGACATAACCAACTTCCAACGGTTCGCGCACGATTTCCCCGACACGCGCTTCTTCACGCTGGAGCGGAACTACCGCTCCCACCAGGGCGTCCTCGACGCGGCCAATGCCCTCATAAAGTTCAACAAGCAAAGCCGCTACTCCAAAGAACTGTGGAGCGACCGACCGACGGAAACCAGGCCAGCCGTCATCCAATGCTACGACGAGCGACATGAGGCGCTCCGCGTCGCCTACGCCGTCGAAGACACGCGCGCCAACTACGGCCTGGACTACCGCGACTGCGCCGTGCTCTACCGCGTGAACGCCCAATCCCGCGTATTCGAGGAAGTATTGGCCAAAACCGGCGTACCCTTTCAAATCGTCGGCGGCACCCGCTTTTACGAACGGCGCGAAGTTAAAAACGCGCTCGCTTACCTGAGATTGGTCCACAACGCCAGCGACGCCGTCGCCTTCGCCCGGGTCGCCAACGTGCCGCCGCGCGGCGTGGGTGCCGCGTCGTCCAAGATAATCGAGGGTAACCGACGCGGAAGGCCTCCGCTCGAGGCCGTCGCCGACGAGGCGCTACTGGCGCAACTCCCGGCCCGCGCCGCCTCCGGCTTACGTCGCTTCGGGGAATTAATACGCGAGCTGGCGGCCGTAGCCGACGCCAAACCTCCCAGCGAGATCCTATCGGCCGTCGTAGAAAAGAGCGGCTATTTAACCTGGCTCGCCGAGCAGGAAGAGGTAAAAGGGGAAGCGCGCGCCGAGAACGTGAGGGAATTAATTAACGCCGCCGCCGAATTCGAAAGCGAGCACCCCGAGGCGACTTTGGCCGAGTTCCTGGAAGCCGTCACGCTCGTAAGCGACATCGACAGCTACGACGCCGACGCCGACCGCGTGTCGCTGATGACGCTGCATACCGCCAAGGGGTTGGAGTTCGGCGCCGTCTTCATCGTCGGCCTGGAGGAACGCCTCCTTCCCCACGCCAACTCGCTCGCCGACGGCGCGGAGCTCGAAGAAGAACGTCGCCTCTGCTACGTCGGCGTTACGCGTGCCAAGGACCTCTTGTACTTATCGTTCGCCGGGACGCGGAACGTAGCGGGCGTACCGGAACCGCGCGAGCGGTCGCGTTTTCTCGGCGAAATCGGTGACGGCCGCTTAGCCGACCTGGAACCGCTGGACGTCGACGACGTAATCCAATACGAGCCGTGGGGCCACCGCGGCCGCCCCTAAAACTAACGGGGAAACTATATGGACGCGGAAGAAGAGAGAATTATAATTATCCGGCGTATGATTCGGGAAGCGTACTTAGCACTCCCGGGCGAAGAAGAGGAACAATTGGCGCGCGAGGTCACCGGCCTGTTGGAAAACGTGGAGATATTGGCCGCGTTGGACGTCGAGGAGGGGCCGCCGCCTCCGGCTTTGGAGCCGTCGGAATTAAGGGTCGACGAAGCGCAGCCGTCGCTCCCCGTCGACGACGCGCTGGCGAACGCGCCCGAGGGCCACGACGACTTCGTAGCGGTACCCAAAGTGCTGGCGCCGAAAGAAAAAGGTGGCGTGGAATGAAGACCGGCCGTTTCGTCGCAATCGCCGCACTCGCTATAATCTGTGCTTGCGCCGCGCCCGAGAAAAGCGAGACGACGGCGGAGACGGCGGCCGAACCGGAAAAGGCTCCCGTCATTGAGACCCTTAAAGCCCCGACCGCCGCCGCCGATATAAAATGGGAGGAGTGGGCGACCGTAGGGGCCGCCGACGCCGAACTGGATTGGCCGGCGGGGGTCGCCAAAACGCGGGGCGCGCTGTTTCTGGTCGGAACTCGTGCTTTGAAAAGAACCGCCGGCCCGGGCCCGCGAGCCGAAATCGTTTTCATTAAAGTAAAACCCGCCGGCCTCGAGGAAGTCGCGGTTTACCCGAGTCATTTCGGCGAACGCGCCGACGCAGCCGTAGCCGCGGGCCCGAACGGCCGATTATGGTTCGTCGGCGGCATGTACACGCCGCCGCCCATGAAGCTGGCCCCTGAAGGGCAATTGGATTTCGCCGAACTGAGTACTCCCGTCGGCGAGGTATACACCTGGAACCCGGCAACTAAAGAATTCAAGCTGGAGACGTTTTTACCCGTACCGCGCGGCGACCCTGCGGCTTTTTTCGCCGACGGCGAGTTATACGTCGTGGGCGGCAGATACGACCCGGCGGACCCGGTCGACGATAACAACCGCCAATTACATCGCTATAACCCGCGCGACGGCCGATGGACGAACCTACTCGACCTCCGGCCGCCGCTCGCG
>JAZGGY010000041.1:0-2698 GCA_036480675.1 bacterium
ACTTGAGCTCATCCTTACACCGGTCGAAATATGAGATGTGAGGGCGGCCCCGGCCGTCGAGGGCGAGGGAAGTTTCCCAATCGTCGAAGGACGGCTTGCCCGCTTCGGCATCCAGCGTTTGGACGTACCACCCGTCGCCGGTGTAGTGGGCGAATTTAAGGCCGTTCTCGCCGTAGTACGAGATATAGGGAAGGTTCCGGCCGTCCAGCGCGATGGCAGCGCCTGTTCCCACCCGCCCCTCGGCGTCAACGGTTTCGATTCGCCAGCGGCCGTCGACCAAAACGCCGTATTTCAAGTCGCGGCGCAGCGTGTCTTGATACGCGATACAGGGCCGGCCTCGGCTGTCCACCGCTATGGCCTGCCCCGAGGACGTATCGCCTTCGGCGTCCACCGTCTGGAAGTCCCACGCTGTGCCGGTCCAATGAGCGTATTTAAGCTTGTATACGTAATTTTCCGTTGCCGCGGAGTACATATCCTGACGGTATAAGATATGGGGGCGGTCCTCTGCGTCAAAGGTTAGCGAAGGTTTACGGACCGACCCCCCCGAGTCTACCGTCTCGAGTTCCCATCCGTCGGCGGTGGCCCGGGCGTACTTGAGTTCGTCGTCACCACTATATAATATGTGGGGGCGGCCCCGACGATCGAAGGCTACGCTGTTATAACGGGTGACGCTTTCCGGCGTATCCAAGGTCCCGGTCTCCCAGACGCTGCCGGTCCGGCGGGCGTATCTAAAGCTGTCCCAGTAATAAAATACCTCGACGCGGTCCCGGTCATCGACGGAGATAGAGTGACACAAGCCGTGATGGTCGGGGTCCGCGTCTAAAGTAACGGTCTCCCATTTGCCGCCGGTGCGGGAGGCGTATTTCGGGAGGCCGCGGGCGCCGAAAAGCCCGTCAACGTTACCTGTATAAGCAATGTGGGGGCGGCCTTTGCTGTCCAGCGCTATCGCGGAAGACCAGCCCACGTCGGCGGCTACGGCCTCAATGAGCCACTCCCCGGCGTCGGCGGGGGCCGGTTTCGGGCCCGGTTCGCTTTTTTGGCAAGATACCGCCAGCGCGGCCGTGAATACCGCGGAAATAGCTATTAACGTCGTAAAGCGCTGCATCCCGCAACCTCCTCGCCTAACGCTTAAAAGTTAACGCACGATTATTCGGCCGGGACCTCTCCCCACGCCTCGCGCGGGTCGACCTCTATTCGCGTCCCATCAGCTGCGACGCTCACGGTAAAGATTAACTTTCTAAATTCTTCCCGTGGTATGGGCCGGGGGAGAACCGCCTCGTAATAAAACGGGCTAATCCACGCCCTCTCTTTTACGCCATTCCGCGGCTCGGCCAGCGTTTTTCGGTCGCCGGCTCGCGCCACGCCTCCCGGGGATCGACGGTGAAGTGGACCCGCTCGCCTTCGTCGCCCACGCTGAAAGTTATCGCCTCGATATCGTCCCGTCGTACGGGATGGGGAAACGTGAACTCGAAATAGTAGTCCACACACTCGTAACCTCCCGAATAATCGTTCTTCCGGGGAACGAGCTCGAAGGTTTCGCCCGCCGCCACCACCTCCAAGCGATGGACAACGGAAAAGCCGACGACGTTCCATACCTCGCGACGTGTCCGTTTTGCGGTACGCAGACGCGCGTAGCGCTGCGCGCGTCCGAAGAGGACGAACCCGTTAAGTGCCGCATGTGCGGCGCGCCGTTGGAAATCGAACTCCCCGACCCCCGGACAAAACGGGTCCGGAAAAAGCCTAAGTCGGTGGAATGCTCACAATGCGGCGCGTTGACCGACGTAAGTAACGTCTACCACGTCGACGGCATGTTATATTGCGAGCGGTGTAACGAGCCTTCCCACAAGGAGCAGGACAAGTGGGAACAACGAGTTCTGCTAGCGGCGATAATAATCGGATTCATAATAACAGCATTTATCGTCGTCGTGCTGGTAACGTGGCCGTACTGAACGGCCCGGCAATATGTAACCGCTAGGTAACCGGATGAAAATTATCGCAGCCGCGCCGGCTATATCATTTATAACGGCTTCGGCCGCCGCGGCCGGTATCTTTTACGTCCGTTTTTCTATTAACGTTTACGCCACGTTACGACAATACCTAAAAGCTAATGGCGCGCTCGGCCGCCCCGTCGTATTCGGGTAAAGCCGCCGGCGGTTCCCCGCCGAAGCTAACAACCCTCGCCGGCGCCGCCGCCGCGAGGGTTAACGTAGCTAAAATAGCAGAAATTAGTGCCTTCATGTTTCCCTCCGGGTATTTACGCACTCGTCGTATTCGTCGTAAATATAAACCATCCGGCGGTCCCCGTCCACTTAAATATCCCCCCGCACGGACGTAAGGACCGGGCGCGGTTTTCCTGTTTGAACGCGACCGAAACGCGGCAACGCTTTCGGGTTGACCTCGCCTCCGCCTTAAGTAATACGGCCTCGGGGCGTAACGCAGGCCGGCAGCGCGTCTGCTCAATAAGCAGACGGCCATTTAAAACCATTCCCGTAAGTCGAACCCCTTCAATAAAATATAGCGCTCGAATAACGGGGGCGGAGGAGTTCGTCTTATGTTTGCCGGTTTTGTTAAGGCGGCCGCCGCCTTATAGAAATATCTCCCTCATCCGCGCCTTCTCCCGTAAGATCTGCTTGGGTCCGTCGTAGACTACCTTACCCAATTTTACGGCCACGACGCGGTCCGCCGCCGCGGCGACCTC
>JAZGGY010000042.1:0-7525 GCA_036480675.1 bacterium
GTTATGAAAAAGGTCATAATGGTAACGGCCGCGCTGGTCGCGGCCTCGGCGCTGGCGCCCGCGGCATACGGCTCCGGCAAAGTAGTCGTCGTCGGGGCGCCCGTGGCCCGCAGCGTCGTGCCGTGGCGAGGGGCGTCCGGCAATTCCATGCGATTCCAATGCCTGTGGTTCCAGCGCGACATCGACCACGCCGGCAACGTCAACCGCGTGGAGTTCGATAAAGTGTACGCCGACGGCGGCAGGTTCAACAGCGTCCGCGTCTGGCTGTGTCGCACCCGGAAGACGGCGCTCGAGAGCACGTTCGCCAATAACTACACCGGCTTCACGCCGGTACAGGTCCTCAATATGCGGAGCACCGCGGTAAGCGGGGCCGGGTGGTTCGACCTCCGCATCACCGCGGGCCGGTTCAACTACAACAACCGCAACAACCTGCTGATGGAGATCCGCTGGGACGGCGACGACGGCTCCGACGTCCGCTGCTGGCGGTCGGGCCAGCCGTACAGCCGCTGCTACGCGTTCAACCACAACGCCTCGCAGGGAACAGTGTATAACAACGGCCAGCGCATCCGGCTGACCATGGGGACGATGGTAGGCCTCGAGCCGACGAGCCTGGGCCGCGTCAAGACGCTCTTTCAGTAAAAACCGCCAACCTAAGCCTACAAAAACGCCCCTCGGACGAGGGGCGTTTTTCGTTGCGCCGGAAGCGGCCGCGCTGATATTCCCTCTTGCCTTCGGCGCGGAGGCGTTGTATATTTGCGGCCCAAATAACGCGACGCAATACTCTTTAAACTCCCCCAAGAGAGGTCGTTTGCCATGGCGAAAGCCCCCATCAAGAAAATTCTCGTCACCGGCTCGGTGGGCCAGATCGGCTCGGAGCTGGCGCTGGCGCTCCGCGAGCGATACGGCGCCGAGAACGTCGTCGCCACCGGCCGCAAGACCAAGCCCTCCAAGCAGCTGGAGGAGTCGGGCCCCTTCGAGTTCATCGACGTCGCCAAGCGCGATACGCTCGAGTGGGCGTGCGACAAGTACGACGTCAACGCCGTCGTCCATATGGCCGCCATCCTCTCCGCGGTGGGCGAGCAGAACCCGATGCGGTGCTGGGACGTCAACATGAACGGGACGCTGAACGTGTTGGAGGTGGCGCGCGAGCGCGAGATGGCGCAGGTCCTCGTCCCCAGCTCCATCGCGGCCTTCGGCCCCGAGACCCCCCGCGACAACACCCCCCAGGAGACGGTCCTCAAGCCGCGCACGATGTACGGCGTCACCAAGGTGGCGGGCGAGCTGGTATGCGACTACTACTTTCACAAGTACGGCCTCGACGTCCGCGGCCTGCGCTACCCCGGCATCATCTCCGCGGAGACGCCTCCCGGCGGCGGTACCACCGACTACGCCGTCGCCATATACTACGCCGCGGTCAAGGGCGAGCCGTACAAGTGCTTCGTGCGCGAGGACACGGTCCTGCCGATGATGTACATGCCGGACTGCCTGAAGGCGACGACGGACCTGATGGAGGCCGGCCTCGCCACGCTCAAACACCACTCCGACTTCAACGTCGGCTCGATGAGCTTCTCCGCGGGCGAGCTGGCCGCTTCCATCCGGAAATACGTGCCCGACTTCGAGGTGACGTACGAGCCGGACTTCCGCCAGGCCATAGCGGACAGCTGGCCGCGCTCGCTGGACGACAACGCCGCCCGGGAGGAGTGGGGCTGGGCGCCGGCCTACGACCTCGACGCCATGACGCAGGATATGCTGGAAAAACTCGGGAAGAAGTACGAAGACGGGACGCTTCCGGAAATGGGGTAAGGCTTCGGTGGCGCTGATTTGCGTGAAATGCCCGCTGGCCCGGTTCCCGGAGCCGCGGGAGCAGTGCTACCGGACCGGCGGCCTTATCTGCCGCGTCGACGACGGCAACGTCGGCAAGTACGACGAGTGCCGCTTCGGCTGGGACGAGGGCCGCGTCGCGGAAGAGGCGGAGTGTCTGGAGGAGGAATGACCCGTAGGCATTAAAAAGCCCCTTAGCCGGGGGCTTTCAATTGCCAACGAAAAAGGGCCCGACGGGCCCTTTATTTTTTATTTAGCGCGGAAGTCGGCGCCGCTACTTGAAGGCCACGAGGTCGAGGAACCAATCCTCGCTGCGGTACCGTTTGAGGTCGACGTCGGTGGCGGCGATGACGTTGAGCTTGGGCTCGAGCTCGAGCGCCCGCTCGAGGTATTGGCGGCAGCGCTCGGTATCGCCCCGGAACGCCCAGTAGCAGGCGAAGTTGTAGTGGCTGCCGGCGTGCCTGGGACCGAAGGTGACCGACTTCTCGAACGCGGCCTGCGCCTCTTCCAGCCGGCCCATGGCCTGGTAGGCGACGCCCTGGGCGTTGTAGGAGTGGGGGCTGTTGGCCTCGAGGCGGAAAATTCCCTCGGCGGCGGCCAGCGCGTCGTCGTAGCGGCCGAGCCGCGTCAGCGCCAGGCTCCGCCCCATCAACGCGCGCGCCTCGGCCAGGTCTAACTTGGCCGCTTCGTCGAAGGCGGCCAGCGCCTTCTCATAGTGGCCGGCGCGCAGGTACTCTTTCCCGAAGGTGAGCTGCGTCTGGGTGCGTATCTTTTGGAGTTCTTCTTCGGTTATATTCTTTTCGTCGGCCAACCGCCATTACCCCGCACGTTTTTTTTTAAAGCTCCGGACGAAAGTCTGCGCGTTAGATTTCGCGGGAATATAAAAAACCTGATAACACTTGTCAAGTAAAAAGTAACACCCGGGGACGGCCCGCATAAGAACTCGTTACCGATTTACGGCCCGGGCGCGCCGCGGGTTGAGAACAGGGCGAAATAAAAGCCGCCCGCGGGGCGGCTTTAGCGCACACAGGCGTTATTCGAATATGGCCTTAACTTTACCGAGTGACGCCGGCTCGACGTCGGTGTAGGAGCAATCGTATACCCAGATGTACTCGTCGGGGGACCCGCTCGACGTGCTCACGTACAGGCGGCCGCCGTAGTAGGCGACGCCGTAGGGGGCGGTAACCGTGGTCCTGAGCCGCCACGACTCCCTAACGGAGCCGGCGGGCGTCATGCCGACTACCCACCGCGTAGCGTAATTCGCGTACCAGATATATTTATGGGTATCATCCCAAGCCAGGTCGAGGGCGTAGTTGGTAAACGGCGCCTGGAAGGAAGATATCAAGCTCCCGTTGGTATTCGATACCCACCAAATCCCGGTAAGGTAACTCTGGTAGATGCGGGTGGACTTTCCGGGGTTAATTTTATCGCCGTTGATGCACAGGCCGTAACGGCTCGCGCCGCCGCTCCACCGCCACGAACTCACCCAGCTCCCGGAAGAGGCGCGTAGCTTCGCCACGTACCGGTTGTTGTAGTTGTTTGCGCGGAGGAAGCCGCCGCCCTCGTAGGAAAGGCCGCGGACGAAGCGGTTCTCGAGATAGGGGAAGCGGACCGGGATCGAGCGTACGAAGGCCCCGTTCGACCTCCTCAAGATATTTATTGGGTAGTTGGTCGCGGCGTCGTAGTGGTAGGAATAGAGGTAGTTGGCGTCGGCGGCCATGCCGTAATGGGTATACCTTCCACGGTTCGGGAAGGAATTTATCAAGCTGCCCATCCCGGCCAACGCGGGAGCCGCGGCCGACATAACGCAGACTATAAGGATTACGCTTCGTCTCATACTTAATTTACCTCTAAATACGTTCGATATGTAATCATATTAACACAAATAGCTACATTTTCCAAATCGTTAAGATATATTTCGCTACAGTGCCGGCCGCCTATTTGGCTTATCCTCTCCGTGGCATACCCGTCGGGCCTTTAAAATACGAAGGGTCTTAAAGCACGTAGCGAAAAAGCAGCCCGATTAAAATCGAAAAGGTGATATACACTGCGCGGGTTTTATTCGAATAAAACCTTTATCCGCCCCAAAGAGGTCGGCAAGACGGCAGGTTCGGTATATTTATAATATTGAATGCGTTCATTGCCGGTATCGCCTACGTAGAATCGGTCGCCGCTTATCGTGAGCGCTACGTCGCGCGGACTTATAAATTCGCCTTTTTCCGAACCCTCCGTACCCCAGGCGGTAATAAACGAGCCTGTGGACGTGAAGCATTGGATGCGATGGTTGCCGCTATCCGCTACGAATACGGTGCCGTCCGGCGCGACGGCTATACCCATCGGTTTCAAGAATTCCCCCTCGCCGGGCCCCTCGCTACCCCACAGGCTGCGGTAAGTGCCTTTCAACGAGAAGTACTGTACGCGGTGGTTGCCGTATTCGGCTACGTAAACTTTTCCCGTCGAATTCACGGCTACGCCGTCGGGGTAGTTGAGCTGACCCGGCCCGGTACCCGCTTCCCCCCACTTGCCCAAGAAGGAACCGCTCGAGGTAAAATATTGTACGCGGTTATTTCGGTATTCGGTTACGTAGACGCGGCCGTTAGGCGCGACGGCGACGCCGGAAGGCCACCGGAATCTGCCGATGCCGGTCCCCTCTTTGCCCCATTCGCCGACGAACGAGCCGGTGGGAGTAAAATATTGGATGCGGTCGTTGCCGGCGTCGACTACGTAAACGCGGCCGCCGGGAGCTACCGCTATGTGCTCGGGGTGGTAGAACTGGCCTTCCCCTTCTCCCACCTCGCCCCATTTCCCCAAAAACGACCCGTTAGGCGTGAAGTATTGGACGCGGTGCAGGTCGTGGTCCACGACGTATACGTTGCCGTTCACGGGCGAGACGGCGACGCCGGAAATCTCGTCGAATCCGTGGCGCCAAAAGCCGCGGTAAACGTACTCCGCAACCGCCGTAACGTTCGCCAGAGCGAACGTCGCCACCGTCGATATTATAAGGTTTCTCACCGCGTACGCTCTTTACCGACCGATAAAACCTTTATTTACTATACATCTTGTCATATACATGTCGTTTTGTCAAATAAAAAGGGGCCGCGGGGACCCCTTTACCCGTCTCTGAACTCGGGGCTACTTTTGGTACTGGATAAGGCCGATGTCGAACTGGCCGTCGGTGATGAAAAATCCGTCCTCGATCGGTTCGTACGTCCAGGTGAGGGTGGCCTCGTAGTTCTCCGTGTCCACCTCTACTTTGGCGCCGTATTCGGTCAGGTCGAGGTACTTGGGCGTCGAGATGCCCTCTTCCTGTTTACCCTTTAGACCTTTGGGGTTAACGACGGAACCCCAGAACCCGGGCGAATTTGCTACCGGTATGATGTATTCCGGTTTGATGAGGCCCGGCTTAAAGCGATTGGCGATCTTGCCCACGAAGACGACCCGCATCGTTATGGTCGCCTTACCTTCGGGGTAGAAGTTCCTCAGCTGCGCCAGGCCGACGCAATTCTTACCGGCCTCGACTTCCTTAACGACGTTGCCCCAGGTGAAATAGAACTTCGCCTCGTCGTCGGGCATGTGTTCCGGGTCGAGCCAGTATACCTCGACGTCTTTCTTCCCTTGCGCAACCCCGGAACACTCGATAGTCATCAGCGGGTTACCGGCGGCGTCGTTTACGATGGTCTCGAAGGGTTCGCCGTCGCCGGGGCCGGAGATCTTCGTCGAAATTATCTTACCGGTATTCTCGCCCGCAAAGGCCGCCGCGGCCAGCGCGAGCGCCGTCAAACCAACTAGTATCCGCTTCATATCGGTTCCTCCTGGATAACAATTAAGGGATTATAACGGTTTCGTTTCGTCGCCGACGGGCATCATACCATAAAGCGTCGCCTCCGTCAAACCGCTACCGCTCACGCCGTAAAGGTAGCGGCGGCGCTCCGACCGTGTTAGAATGAAGCGTATCTCATACGCCCATCGGAACGATAGGAGCTAAGTATGCGTAGACTACTCATCGCCGTGGCGATAGCGCTCGCCGTTTCGGCAGCCGCCGCCGAGAAGTACGACCTCGAGAACGTCCGCGCCGACAACGAGCAGCTCATCCGGGAATGGTGCCAGGCCGGGTGGGATAACTCGGTCTACGGCAAACCGGTCGACATCGCCGGCCTGTTGGAGAAGTACTCGTACCTCTCCGACGATCCGGGGCTGCTGGCTTTTTTGCGCGAGAAATGGACCACGGCCACGAACGTCGTCGAGGCGCGGAGCCTCCAATACTTGTATCGCGACCTCGCCACTACGTACGAGGCTAAGCGCGTCGCCGCCATCGCGGACGAGATGGAGAACCGCAGCGCCTCGGACCACGTGTGGGTGAAGGGCTTCGAGGAGCCGGTCGCCGTCCGCGATTTCTACCCCGCGTCGCGCGCTACCGACGACCCGGAAAAATACATGAGCCTTTACTACGCCCGGTACAATTATTACATCAACGTCATGAACCCGCTCCGGCGCGAACGCCTCCGCGCACACCACGAGTCGACCCGCACCGCCGGCTACGACAGCTACAGCGACTTCTACTATCAGATGCTCGGCTACGAACCGGGGGTACCGGCGGCGCAGGCGCGCAAGTTCCGCGACGAGACCTTCCCCCTATACGAGGGGCTCGTGACCGAACGCTGCCGCGAACTCTACGGCAAAGACCCCGCCGACACTCCCCCCTGGGAATCGAAAAACATATACTGGGGCAAGGATTTCGACCAATACTTCCCCAAAGATACTTTTCTGGAATTCACGTACCGCATCTTCGCCGGCATGGGAATGGACGTCCGCGAGTTGCCCAACGTGACGGTCGACGACACGGACCGGCCCGAGAAAGAAGCCCGCGCCGCCTGCTGGGGATTCGACGTGCCCTACGACATCCGCGTTAACTTGAAGCCGGTGGGGGGCGTCAACGACTACAAGACCGCGTTTCACGAGTTCGGCCACGCCCTCCACCACGCGTACACCGACCCCGGCCTCCCCTACGAGTTCCGCATGCTCGGCTCCAACGAGCTAACCGAGACCTACGCCATCTTCTTCCAGCAAGTGTTCCATGACCGCGACTTCCTCCTGGAGGAGCTGGGGATGCCGGCGGAAGCCGTCGACCGCTTCCTGCGCTACAAATTGATGACCGACATGGGTGGGGCGCGCGGCATCGCCTTCGGCGTTTTTTACGACGAGGCGCTGCATTCCGGAGAGCTGGAAGACCCGCTCTCGTACTACGACGCCGAAGCCGACAAGCAACGGCTGTTCCCCAAATACGCCGTCCGCATCGAGGCCAATCATTTGGCGGTCGACGAGGGTTTCTACGCGCTGTATTACATGGCGGCGTACTACGGCGCGACGCAACTCCGCGCCAAACTCCGCGAGGATTTCGGCCCAAGGTGGTATAAAAACCCGGCCGCGGGCGAGTTTTTCAAAGAGCTCTTCGCCCGAGGCGACGCCTGGACGCTGACCGAAATGCTGCAGCACATCGGCTACGACGAAGGCCTTAACCCGGACTATTTAATCGCCGAGTTCCGGGCCCGTTACGACGCGCTTAAGGAGTGACGTTACGATTCCGGGCGTGACGCGCCGGGCTTTACGACGCCGCGCCGGGCCGCCGTTAGCGCGATCGGCAACGTCCCAACGCCTTTTTTCGTTGACAAGCATATGCTTTGGAGTTAACATTTTTTAGGTTAAA
>JAZGGY010000043.1:0-2626 GCA_036480675.1 bacterium
CCGTCGTCCGTCACCTTTATCTCTTTGAAGCCGCCGCCGTCGACCGATACGTCGACGCGCCCCGCGCCGGCGTCGAGGCTGTTCTCGGTAAGCTCCTTTACGACGGACCACGGGCCCTCTACCACTTCGCCCGCGGCGATGAGCGCTATCGTTGCTTCGTCGAGCTTACGGACTTTGGCCATATTTACTTAGCGGTACCCGAGTCCCCGGTTCAACGCCGCGGCGAGCTCGATTATCTCCACGACGCCGCTGGCGGTACGCCCCGCGGCGACGTAGTCGGCGGCGTCGCGCACCGCCGGGGCGGCATCCGGCACGGCGCAAGATATCCCGGCCTTCCCCAGCAAAGGCAGATCGTTGTAGGAGTCGCCGACCGCCACGACGTTGGCCGCGGCGACGTCGTGGCCGAGCTCGTCGCGTAAATATCTTAGAAGCCACTCCAAGCCGGACCCTTTATCCACCGGTCGCGGCGTGACGTCGACGACGGCGACGGACCGCGTTACGACGAAGAGCGGCGCCAAATCGGCGGGCATAGCCCGCGTCGCCTCGAGCAGCTCCTCCACCGAACAACGATCGCCGGCCGCCAGGCTGACGGAATACTTCTTCCCGATTATGACGCCCGCGCCGCGCTTCGCCACCAGCTCCTCGTCGGCCCAGGCGCGGAACCGCTCGAGCGCCTTCGAAACGCGCGGGCCCGCCAACGCCGGGTGGAAGAGGTACTCGTGGCCCAGTGGCGCCGTCGGCAAGTGCATCCCGCAGCCGGACTCGAAGAGCGACGGCAGCGGCGTCGCGATAAAGCGCGCGAACGCCTCCAGGTACGAGTGCGGCCTACCGGTGGCGAGGGAAATGGGCGGAAACGTCCGGTCCTCTTCGCGGCGGGAGAGGTCGTTGTACCGTCTGAGGACGCTCAGCCCCTGGCAGTCGAGCGGCTTGACCTCGTCCGCCGTTATCGTCCCGTCCAAGTCCGCGACGACGAGCTTGATGGGCGATTCGTGATCGTCAAAAGGATTTCGCTCTCTCATATCGAATTAGGGGCGGCCCATAAGACGGCCGGCGGCGGCCTTGTAAGAACGCGGCCGAAATGCTATCTTACGTCGTAACGTATTATTACCTTAAAAAGCCGACGACGCAAGCCCTAAGGCCGCTATAATTTAATAGATTTGGACCCCCGGGGAAAAGGCACACGAATCCGATTAACAAACGGAAGGCCGCCGTGTTCGAGTACAGAAAAGACGCCGGCGAACGGCTGGCCCGAGCCTTAGAGAAATATAAAGGCGAAGACGTTCTGGTCCTGGCCATACCCCGGGGCGGCGTCGAAGTGGCGTACGAAGTCGCGAAATACCTGGGCGTCGATTATTCGTTGCTCGTTGCCAGGAAACTCCCCTACCCCCACAATCCCGAAACCGGGTTCGGCGCCGTCGCCGAAGACGGCAGCATTTTTATCTTCGAACGGGCCGCCGTATGGCTCGGGCGAAAACGAATCGAAAAAATCACGAAAGAACAGCTCCGCGAGATTATAAGAAGAATCGACGTTTTGCGAAAGGGGAAACCGTTACCCGAGATATCCGGGAGAACGGTCGTACTCGTCGACGACGGCCTGGCCATGGGCTCCACGATGCGCGCGGCCATTATGCTATGCAAAAACAAGAAAGCCGCCAAGATCGTCGTCGCGGTACCGGTCGCGGGGAGGGAGGTCGCGAACGAGATAGCGGCCATAGTCGACGAGCTGGTCGTATTGGAGGTGCCGCCGTTCTTCCAGGCGGTGGCGCAAGTCTATCGGAACTGGTACGACGTCGGCGACGAAGAAGTGCTGGAAATAATGGCGAGGCCAACGTGAGCGCCGAATACCTAATCGGGACCTCCGGGTGGAACTACGACCGCTGGAAGGGCAGGTTCTACCCGGAAGACGTACCGAAGAGACGCAGGGTATACGCGTACTTCAATAACGACGCCGAGGCGTACGCTGTGATAAACGCTATAGAATTAAGAGAAGCGTTGGAGAAATAAAGCGGAGTTTTTAGAATGGCGGAGAGGGTGGGATTCGAACCCACGAGGCCCAACGGGCCCACACGCTCTCCAGGCGTGCTCCTTAAGCCACTCGGACACCTCTCCGCGGAACCTGCGTCTTATTCAGTTTTTCAACCCGAGGGCGTCGGCTTCGACGCCGGCCCTCTCGACGGCGGCCGCCGCGGCGTCCCATTCCTCCTCGCCGAACGCCACCGTGACCGGCACCAGCGCACCGCGCTCCTCGAGCAGGCACATAAAGGGCCGGTCGAAGAAGCGCTCCTGGCGGGGCTCGAGGCGCACGCGCCGGCTCGAGAGGTAACCCTCGAGACGCGGCCTGGCCACCAGGCCGACGACCAACAACCGTATTTTATCCGCTCGAGACGCCATCGGGAATCCAGCGAAAAATTCGGAGAGGGTGGGATTCGAACCCACGGTACCCAGAAGGCACAACGGTTTTCGAGACCGCCCCGTTCAACCGCTCCGGCACCTCTCCCAAAAAGCACGTTATTCTACTAAAAAGGGGTCGCCGCGGCAACCCAAATATCTGACCGTACGCTCCGAGCGATTCATTCGTCGGCCGTCAGCGCCTCCACCGGGCAGGTAATGAGGCAGTCGCCGCAGG
>JAZGGY010000044.1:0-3201 GCA_036480675.1 bacterium
GCCTTTTTTGGCGGCGTTTCGGTAGGGGGCGACCAGCGGCCCGGGCCCCTTTCCCTCCGTCACGACGACGTCTTGGCGGGCTTGGAATATCAGGTGCGGCAGGTCGGCCGCCGCCGGCCCGGCGTACAATTCGTCGCGCGTTTTTACCCATTCCACGAGGCCTCCACGCCCCGCCGCGGTGCCCAGCAGCAATTGTTCAACTTTTTCCGCCGCGGCGCCCTGTTCCGCCGGCCTGACCGTACCCTTCGGCTGCTCCCCGGCGACGTTCAGCGCTACGCCCCCCCAGCGCATGTACGACGGGAAGCCGTACGCCGCGGTACGGCTCCAATCCACCGGCAGCGGCTTCCCGCCGCCGAACATCTTCTTTATACCGCCCAGGACGACGTTTACGGCGAACGAGGCGGCGTCCATACGGACGGACAACAGGCCCTCTTTTTTCAGGAGGCGGTTGACGAAAAACGCCTTGTCCGGGCCCGGGCCGAAGCCGTGGTCCGAACAGACGACGAGCGCCGCGTCGGCGCCGAAGGCCTCGTACACCTTTTCGCACGCCGCGTCCAACGCCCGGAAGTAGGACGCCGCGGCCTGCGGGACGTCGTCCGGGTCGTCCCACGCGTAGGCGTCATCGTAGAATCGGTGGAAGAGGCGGTCCGGGCCGGTGAAGATTACTATAGCCAGGTCGAAGCGCTCCCGGGCGAACGCCGCCGCGGCGACCCGCGCGCGGGAGGCCGCCAACTCCTCGAGGCGCCGGCACAGCGTGGCCAGGTCGGCCGGTACCGGCTCGTCGAGGTCGTAGGCGTATCCGGCGAGGTGCTTCCGGAAGTCGGGCGGCCAATAGCCGCGGTCGCTCCCCGGCGGCGTTAGGACGCCCGTCACCATGGCGCCGTTGACGGGCGCGGCCGGAAAAGTTACCGGGAGGTTGAGGATGAACGACCTCAGGCCGGCCCGGCTCGCGAGGTCGTAGACGCGCGGCACTAGTACGTCGGCGCCGTTTATCAGCCGGCCCGGTTTGGCGAAGCCGTAATTCGCCATCTCGCGGCGGCGGAAGTCCACGACGCCGTGTTTGCCGATGCCGACGCCGGTGGTTATCGTCGTCCAGGCCGCGGTGGAGACGGGAGGGATGGTCGAGGTCGCGGCGCCGAAGGCGCCGGCCGCGGCGCGGTCGGCCAAGAACGGCATAAACCCCGCGGCGAAGCTCCGCGTGGCGAAGTCGTAGCCGAAGCCGTCCAACCCTATGAGAACGACGCGCGCCACGGCTTAGCGGCCCGAGGGGGGCCGGGCGGACGCCGCGGCGGCGGCCGCGAGTGCCACGAAAGTAAGACTCACGAACGGGTGAACGAAAGACATCGAGACGAACATCCGCAGGACGATGCCGGCGAAGGCCGCGAACGCGGCCAGGCCGAAGGCGGCGCCGACGCCGGAACTCCCGCGGACGGCGCGCCCCGCGGCCCGGAAGGCGCCCGCCAGCAGCGCGACGAGCGCGCCCAGTCCCAATATGCCGGTCTCGGCCCACGACAGCAGGAAGATGTTGTGGACCGGGTACTCGAGCGTCCACGGGTTGTAGAGGCGCGCCAGCTCGAGGTAGTTGCCTTTGCCCACCCCCAGCAGCGGGTGGTCCCGAATCATCGCGAAGGCGGCGCGCCAATCGGCGAAGCGGTAGGCCGCGGACAGCTGGTCGCCCTGGGCGCCGCGGGCCAGGATAACCGCCGCCGCCGGTATTAGCAATATAACGCTCGCTGCGGTCATGGCCGCGAGCGCCCACGTCGGCGCGCCTACGGCTCGCTTCTTCAACCAGGTAGCGGCGACGACGACGGCCAGCGCCGCCGCGGCGCCGAGCCAGCCGCCGCGGGCGAAGGTGACGAACATCGCCGCCGCGGCCAAAAGAAAGATCACCAGGTACAAAAAGCGCCGCCGCCCGGCCGCGGCCAGAAAGTAAATCGCCGCGAACGGTAGCGCCATCTGGAGGAATTGCGACGTCACGTTGGGCTCGAAGGTCCCGCCGCCTCGCGCTATCAGCAGCCGCGCCGCCTCCGGGCTCGCGCCGGTGAAGATGAAGGCGCCCCAGCCGGGTTTTTCCCACAGGCCGAAGTTGTTCTGCGCGAAGAACTCGACTAAGCAGAGCGCGCTGTGGGCCACGGCGGCGACGAGAAGGCCTACCAGGACCGGTCGCGTCCCGGCCGCGGCCAGCTGCCGGAAGAGCACGTATACGGCGTAAAGGCGCGCCACGTCGACCAGCGCGGCCAAAGTCGGTTCCGGCCTCGGCGCGTGGTAGAGTGAAAGCGCAACGGCTACGGCGGACGCGGCTATCGCCCAGGAGATGAGGTCCGGTTTGAACAGGTTCGCCAGCGCGCGGCCTAACGCCGCCGGCCCCTCGCGCGTGCGCCGCGCCTCCTTAAATCCAGATAGGAATACCCAGGCCAGCGCTAGAATTATAATAAAGTCGACCGGGTAGGCGACGACGTGGTCGGCGTTGACGGCGGGCAGGCCGCCGCCGGGGCCGAGGTGTTTGACGAGCGGGACCGAGAGCGCTGCCCAGAAGAACGTAGGTAGGAGCCAGGGCCGGCGGGAGGGCCAACCGGCCGCGACGGCGATAAAAGCCAGGCCGGCGACCAGGGCGAAAAAGGCGGCGAGCACCGCGCCGCGGCCCGCGGCCAGGTAAAGCGCCGCCGCGCCGACGATCGCTACGGCGCCGATTTCGGCGAAGGTTTTAAGTTTGGCGTTCTTAGTATTCACTACCGATACGCACCTCGCGGACGAAGACGTTGCGGTCGAGGCCCCGGGCCGGGTCGGCGTAGTCATTTTCGAAGACCAGGCCGACGCGCTTTCCACCCGGGCCAAGGTCGACTACGGTTCGGTATATATCCTCGCCCGGTACGTTCATGTAAAACGTGCGGACCGCATTTCCGCCGACCGTGAGCGTGACGATGGGGTACAGCCCCAACGCGCTGTAGCTTTCCGCTATTAAGGCTATCGTTCTCCGCCCGCCGACGTAGACGGTCAACGCGGCGGCCTTTCGGCCCAGACTGAGTCGGCCCATGGAGAGCCGAAAGCCGTCCGTCGCTTCGAGCTCCGTCCCGACGCAGAAGTCCGGGTAACGCGTCCCGAGGCTGCGCCCAATTTCGCCCCGCAGGCCCGGGTACTCGCGCGTCCGCAGGAGGCCGAACGCGGCGCGCAGTCGGCGGCGGTCGCTTCGCCAAAGGGTTT
>JAZGGY010000045.1:0-3440 GCA_036480675.1 bacterium
CAATTTAGAAGGCCCCAGGCGGGGCCTTCTTTTTTACTTTTCATTAGGTTTGACTTTTATTCTATATTGTTATTGACCCTTAAGGTTTGCGTTGTTAATTTATATGGAACCGAACTATTTCTTAAGCTCCCTGCGTGGTGGAAAAACCAGCTCGTAGAAACATTTTCACGTACATCCTGGTCGCCGCGGCGGCGACGAGGCCCTCGGCCGCCCCGGGATCCGCGACGTCGCCGCCGCCGTGAAACTCTCGCTCGCCGACCTCGAGAAGCTGTGGCGCGCCGTCGACGGGATCGTGGACGCGCATTGACTATTTTAAGAGGAACCGATGTGGAAGGAGATAATATGGAAATGGTTACTTACCTTTCGGTATTTAACGAAGATAGAAGCGTAATAGAAACATTAGTAGTCCGAATAAACCGGACAGTAACGGACGACCACGGTAATATTCAATATTACGATGCCGAAACGTTACCCTGGGGACCCTACGCCCTACCTTACGTGCCAGAAGATGATCCGAGCCAAACTTGGCGTCGTGCGTGTGATATTGAAGGCAATCAGTACCGCGTAGATGCTTCATACGACGACGCGAATATGCGTTATAAGCTAAAGCTATTTCCGGAATAAACAGTTACCCCAGTGTCATTCGCTCGCCGACGTCGAGAAAATCTGGAGCACCGTCGGTGTAATTTCCAACGGACATGCCCGGCGGTTTAGGTGTTTTAATGGAGAGGAAAGGCGAAGTCGCATAAATACGGTTCGCTTAGGGGCTATAAGGCTAGGAGAGAGAAATGGGTAATGTGTGGATCGGGTTAATAATCGCGGCCGCTTTATTGGCTGGCGGGATAATCGGATGGGTTTTAAAAACGCTTTTTTCCAAGACGGAGCTTTTCAAATACCGAGACCGGACTTCTGCCGCCGAGGCCCTCGTTAAGGATAGAGAAAGTACTATCGCGAAAGCGGACGAGGACTTTAAAACGTTTCGCGAACAACTGCGGCAGGCGGATGAAGCTCGGGTAGCGGCCGAAACAAGGGTATCTGAAATCCAAATACGTTTACACGAACAGATCTCTCTAATTGAGAAAACCAAACAGGAATTTACGGACGCATTTAAGACCCTTGCCGATGAAGCATTAAGCCGGAGCACGAGTAAATTCCTTACGCTGGCCGAAGATAAATTTAAACACCATAAAGAACTGGCCGTCCGCGACCTCGAGGATAAGAAAGTAGCTATCGAGGGGTTGGTGCGCCCGTTAGGAGAAACTCTATCAGCTTACCAAAAAGAGATCCGGGCATTAGAGGAAAAGCATATTACTGCTCTGACGACTGTTAATAATGGGATCCGCGAGCAGGCAGAAGCTACCTCTACGTTACAAGCCGAAGCGGCGAATTTAGTGAGCGCGCTTCGGGAACCCCTCGGGGCAAGGGCACGTTGGGGCGAAATCACTTTAAAAAGAGTTGTGGAACTCGCCGGTATGTCCGCGCATTGCGATTTCTCCTCACAAGAAACGGTTACTACCGAGGAGGGTCGTCGCTTACGACCGGATATGGTGGTTAAACTACCCGCTGGCCGCGAGGTAGTTGTAGACGCAAAAACGCCTCTTGGGGGTTATCTCGACGCCCTCGAAGCAAGAACCGACGAAGAAAGGGCCGCCGCGTTGAAACGGTATGCTCAACAAGTAAAAGCCCACGTACGGGCTTTAGCGGCGACCAATTATTCGGCACAATTCGAATTAGCCCCCGAATTCATTGTAATGTTTCTCCCGAATGACTTATTCTTCGCCGCGGCGGTCGAACAGGCCCCCGACTTAATCGAAGTCGCTCTGGTAGACAAGGTCATAATTACGACTCCCTCGACTTTGATCGCGTTACTAAGCGCCGTAGCGTACGGGTGGAGACAGGAACAAGTCGCCGAAAATGCCCAAGAGATTTGTAAGTTAGGGCAAGAGCTATCCGACCGTATTTCGACATGGGCCGAACATCTGGCGAAAACAGGCAGCGCGCTGGACGACGCCGTCGAGTCGTATAATAAAGCTATGCGGTCGCTTGAAACGCGCGTATTAACCCAAGCTCGTAGGTTTACAGAGCTCGGTGCGAAGGGCAAGAAAGACATCGGCGAAGTACCCACCGTGGACAAATCAGCACGAGCGTTAAAGCCGCCCGAAGCCACTTCATAGTAACACCGCTACGGGCCTACCACCCGCCGACATCGAGAAGCTGTGGCGCGCCTTCGACCGATAGTCGATGGTTAACCACGATGATCGTATGGTTGCTAAATTAAGAGGCCGGGCCCCCGGCCTTATTATTTTGCCGGTTAATATACCCCTCCCCGATTAAGGAACTTTGTGCCATTTTAAGGCGCACTTTTGTGCCATTTACCCCGGCGCGCCATACCCGCCTTTGTGTAACCGTTTGCCGTTTAAAAAAGGCCGCCGATTTGCTATAATCGCCCGCGTGGCGTGGTGCCTGGAGGAAATTGACGACGCGGGCCGGTGGGACGAGTTCGTCCTCGCCCAGGCGGAATATTCGATAACGCACAGCTTCGCCTGGGGCGAGCTGAAGGGCGCGTTCGGCTGGCGGCCGCGCCGCTTTATTTTACTGGAGGACGGCCGCGCGCGGGCCGGCGCGCAAATATTGAGCCGGCCTATCCCGGTCGTCGGCGGCGAGCTGTGGTACGCGCCCCGCGGCTTCCTCGCCGACTACGGCGACGGCGTTGCGCTAGGCGAGCTGACGGCGGCGCTGCTCGAGCCGGCCCGGAAACGGGGCGCCGTCGTCCTCAAGATAGAACCGATGGCTCGGCGCGAGGCGGACTTGAGCGGGCTCGAGGCGCTGGGGTATGTGCGGCGCAGCCGCGGCGTCCAACCGCGGCGCACCCTCTACCTCGAGCTAACGCGCCGCGAAGACGAACTCCTCGCCGGCATGGACCGGCGAACGCGTTACAACGTTAAATTGGCAGGCCGCAAGGGCGTCGTCGTGCGGGTCGGCAGAGACCTGGCGGACCTTCACGTTTTCTACGAGCTCCTCGAGGCCACGATCGAACGCAAGCACTTCCTCGTTCACAACCTGCCCTACTACGAGAAGGTGCTCGAGCTCTTCGGCCCCGCGAGCGCCGTATTGATCGCCGAATACGACGGCGAACCGCTGGCGGCGGGGTTCGTCCTCGGCTTCGGCAAGTACGCCTACTACGCCCACGCCGCGTCGTCGTCGACGCGCCGCGAGCTCAAAGCCACGAACAAGGTCGCGTGGGAGGCGATTCGCTGGGCCAAAGGCGCCGGATACCAAATCTTCGACTTCTGGGGTATCCCCCGCGAGCCGTCGCCGCGCAACCCGCTGTACGGCGTCTACACGTTCAAGAAAGGCTTCGGCGGCGAGACGGTGGCGTTCGCGCCGCCGTACGACCTGCCGTTAAGACCGGTACGGTACCGGCTGCTGAACGCCGCGCT
>JAZGGY010000046.1:0-6884 GCA_036480675.1 bacterium
CCGGGAGGCGCCGCTGTATGGACGACAACCTGTGGGACTGGGTCGTAGACGAAGCCGAGAAGGGTTTGCACGCGTACCGGAAGGAGGGGGAACTCCCCTCCGGCCAGGCGTCGAGCTGGACGCTGAGCACGCTGGCGGCGGCGCGCCTGGTCCAGGCGGTGGAGGAATTCCGCAAAGGCTCCGCGGACCTCGCCAACCGCCTCATCCTCATCACGCTGCTCCTATTCGTAATAGGATTGTGTCAGGGCGCGTTCCTGGTGGTGACGCTGATTACGCCGTACGTGACGAAATAGGCGCGCATTTCGGTTGAAATAAAACCCCCGGCCTTGCGGCGGGGGTTTTTTTTTACGCATACTTCACTACCGCGCTAGCGGTACCGAAGGAAATTAAACGACGCCGGAATAGTTTTGACGTGGTACCACTCGGGTGTTATAATCGTGTGCGACCGCGAGTAGAGGAGGCGCATTATGGTGAAAAAATTTACGGCCGTCATAATGAAAGAGGCCAAGTGGTACGTCGCGCATTGCCTTGAGCTAGGCGTCGTGAGCCAGGGCGAGTCGCTCGAGGAGGCCCAGGCAAACCTCCGGGAGGCGGTAGAGTTATATATCGAGAGCTTCGGCGACGAGGGGGTACCGGGATATTCGCCGGGGGCGTACGTGTATCAGCTCGAGGCCGAGGTAAGTGGCTAAGCTTCCTGTCTTGTCCGGCCGGGTGCTCGTGCGGTTGCTGGAGAAGGCCGGTTTCGAGGTCGTCCGCCAACGGGGCAGCCACGTTTCGTTGCGCAAGGGCGTGCGGGGGACCGTGATCCCCCTTCACGCCGAGCTGTCGCCCGGGACGCTTTTGGGTATATTACGACAGGCCGGCCTACGCCGCGACGATTTGGAAACGCTTTTAAAGAAATAGGCGAAAATAAAACTTTCGCTTGTGAGCGAAGGTTAAATATAAACGCCGCCCCGAGAGGGGCGGCTTGTTTTTAAGATTATCGCCCCCTCGCGCTCGCGGTACCTGCGGGCCTTCCGCGAACGTGGGTGAGGGTTTTCCGCCCTCGAGCCGCCACAGGCCTGGCGGCCGCCTTAGCGACGGATGCCGAGCGCGCGGATGATGTTGCGGTAGCGCTCGATATCCTTGTTCTTCAGGTAATCGAGTACCCGACGCCGCCGTCCTACCAGGAGCAGTAGTCCCCGCCGGCTGTGCTTGTCCTTGGGGTGGCTCCGCAGGTGGTCGGTGAGGTGGTTGATGCGCTCGGTGTAGAGCGCGATCTGCACCTCCGCCGAGCCGGTATCGCGGTCGTGCTTGCGATGCCGCTCGATTACGGCCTGCTTGTTTTCCTTGGTAACGGTCATAGCTTCATAATCCGTGACGGCCGCGCCCGAGGGCGCGACCCCGTTAATGGCTGAACAGTATCCGGCGCGCTTTCTTCTCGTCCTCGACCAGCTGCTCGCGCAGCGCCGCGGCGTCGTCGAACTTCTGCTCGTCGCGCAGCCGCGATACAAACCGCACGCGGACGCGGCGTCCCAGGATGTCGCGGGCGAAGTCGAAGAGGTGAACCTCGAGCTGGGGTTCGGCCGAAGCCTCCTCCTCAAACGTGGGCCGGAAGCCGAGGTTGCAGAACGCGCCGAAAGGCCCTTCCGCGACGTGGCCCTCCTCGTCCATGATGTTGCCCAACGCGGCGTACACGCCGGGGGCCGGCAGCATCTTGGCGTCGAGCTTGACGTTGGCCGTGGGATACCCCAGCTCGCTCCCGCCGACGCCGGACCCTTTCTCCACCGCGCCGCGGAGCTGGTACCGGTAGCCGAGGTACTTATTGGCCTCGGCCACGTCGCCCATCCGCAGCTTGCGCCTGACCAACGTGCTGGAGACGATCATGCCGTCCACGGCGAAGGGCGGCGCGGCGTGGGTCTCGAAGCTGTACTTCTTGCCCAGCAAACTTAAGAGGCTTATGTCGCCGCGGCCGTCGTGGCCGAAGTGATGGTCGTGACCCACGCACACTCCTCGCGCGTGCAGCGCTCCCACCAGCACCTCCTCCACGAACTGGTCCGCGGCCATACGCCGCAGCTCGTCGCCGAAGGGTAACGCCAACGCCGCGTCGACCCCCGCCGCGGCCAGCAGCTCGAGCCGCTCGTCGGCGTAGTTCAACCGCTGCGACGGCGCCGAGCCTTCTTTATTCTCGGGCGGCTCGCCGAAGGTCACGACTACCGCGGCGCCCCGCCCGGCGCGCGCCATCTCTTTCAACTCGCGCAGCAGCGCCTGGTGGCCGAGGTGGACGCCGTCAAAAATGCCTACCGTAACGTACGGCGCGGGCGTCGGGTCGGCCGATATTTCGTTGAGCGAACGCCAGATTTTCATAACGTCGAGCCCTCGCAAGCGGACGGTAAATTAGCACTATAGGCCGCCGTTGTCAAGCCATATCGCCGGAAACCGGGGGGGGTTCTGTTTGACGCCGCCGCTCTCGGGTGTTATACTATTGAACGTCGGAGCCGGTTTATTTAACGGCGTCCGCGTATGAATTTACGGCGCTACTTGCGTGAGGCCGAGGGTACGGCCGGGAAGGTGGTAAATGGAGTTAATATAAAACAGAGCCGCGGCGCCCTGGGCCCGCGGATTTTTATTGCGGCGGCCTCAGGACGGTTGGCTCTCCGGCGGTTATCTAATTTACGGTACGGACTAATAATAAGGAGGCGTCATGCAGAAATTATGCGTTGTTTTGTGCGTACTTTTGTTAACGGCCGGTTTCGCGTACGCACGGATTGAACGTAATTTGTGCCGTGAAGACCACCGACCCCCGGCAAGCGTGGAACCGGAAAAGAAAATCGGGGCGATTGCCGGGTACTACGCCTTCGGCGATTTCGTGGAAGGAGGCGGTTACGGCGTTGACCAAACCGTCCTTGACCAAATCGAGGCGTTGAACGCCGATTACCAGGAAAACGAGTTCGACCCGCGGCAATCGGAGGCCAACGACATTTACGATTGGCTCAACGCTACCCACGAGATCGACGACGGGAGCGAAACCGAAACCTGCTCGACATGCAACGAGGTCCACACGATGTCCGAGTACGAATCCTTACGCGACGTTAAGGTAAATCGGCTAAACACGCTGAGCGGCGAAATAGACGACGAGTGGACCGCCTTAGCCGATACCATACGCGCCATGATCTCGGACGAGAGTTACGAAGAGTTCCTCGGCGCGTAATAACTTCTCCCCTAACCTCCCATTCTTCGGACGCCCGGGGCTATTTTAGCGTCGGGCGTTTTTTTGTGCTGTAATACAAGGCGTCGGTACCGGGTACCCGCAGGCCTCTTCTCACGAGCGCCAAAATCAGATTATCGTAACCCTGGCGGAGATTTTAAATAAGCTCTATAACGCCGTATAGTCAGCGTAAATCGTCGACAGTCCCATAAAATACTTGCCAATATAGATGTCCTATGTTATAATTTCAACGGTCAGGTTGGAGGTAATCCGCGTAGCGTGGGGTATATGTACGTTAACCTAATCTTTTCCAGGTCAGACGTTCTTACGTTTGGGGAGGTGAATTGACGATGCCCTCGGAAAATGCATATACGGTCTGGGGCGTAAAATTCGACGACAAATCGGGGTGGCCTATCGTTGTGTTACAGGACTCCGGGAACGGGAGGTGTTTCGGGATAGCTATTTCCCGCCTCAACGTGTTCCCGGTATTGGTAGCTACCGACCCCGAAAAATGGCCCGATTGCGGCGGCCGGCCGGTGACTCAGGATTTCGCCGTGGCGCTGACCCGAGCCGGCGAACTCAAAATCGAACGGCTGGTCATCGACCGTTTGACGGCGGAGGGGGTCTTTATCGCGGCGCTGGAAGTTCGTTCGAGCGACGGCGAAATCGAGCGCTTGGACGCCCGTCCTTCGGACGCCATACCGGTCGCACTCGCCGCCGATGCCCCCATATTCGTCGCCGACGAAGTGGTCGCAAAGATGACCTTTTACCCGCTCGACGAGTTACCTTATCGCGATATCAAACCCGAGGACGTCCCCGGCCTATAAACAGTCCCGTTCCTCTGCAGATAGCCGCGCGGCTAAGGCCGCGCGGTTTTTTCGCGGCCCGCGAATTCCTTGACACTTTAAGCCGGCCTTGATATATTTCTACGAGGCTATGACCGGCGATACTCCGCGCCCCAGGGCTGTCGTTTCCGTCGTCGCCGAGCCGGACCGCTACGGCGCGGTGCGGGCCGCGCTATTGGCGGTCGGGCCCGCTTTGCCGGCGAGGTTGGCCGCCGCCCGAAAAATCCTAATCAAACCGAACTTCGTCTCGTGCCGGCACCCGGCGTCGGCGACCCACGTCGACGCGGCTCGAGCGGTCCTGGAATTGGTCGCTAGGCACGCCCGGGGCGAGGTCGTAATCGGCGAAGGGCCGGCTCTCGGCGAGGCCGACGAGGGCTTCGACGCCTACGGGTACAGAGAGCTGGCTGCGGAATTCGGCGTGCCGCTCGTCGACCTCAACCGCGCGCCGACTAAACCGTTCCAGGTTTACGACCGCGACTTCGGCCCCCTTACGGTACGGTTGGCCGAGCCGGCATTGGAGAGCGATTTCCGCGTCGCCGTAGGCCCGCCCAAATCCCACGACACCGTCGTCGTCACCCTGTCCGTAAAAAACATGGCCATGGGGGCCGTCGTGCGGACCGGGGAGGCGATGGCGGACGGCGACGACAAGTGGGCGATGCACCAGGACCACGCGGCGATGAACGTCAACCTGTTCTTGGTGGCGCGCGAGGTCTGGCCTCATCTGGGCGTCGTGGACGGCCACGAAGCGATGGAAGGCGACGGCCCCATATACGGCACGCCGGTGCGGTGGGGGTTCGCCGCGGCGTCGCTCGACGCGTTGGCGCTCGATTACGTCGCGTGCAAAATGATGGGCGTCGAGCCGTCGGAAGTGGGGTATTTGTATTACGCCGGCCGCGCCGGCCTGGGTGCATTCGCCGCCGACGATATCGAGACGGCGGGGGGCGGCGACCCGGCCGCGCTGGCGCGTACGTTAAAATTACACTCTACCGCCCGGGCGCAATTCGAGTGGCGCGTAGGCGAGGAGCAACTCGCGAGACTGGCCGTATTGTAACGGCCGGCGGAGGTACCCATGAAGATAACTCCCCAGGACATACACGCTCAGGAGTTCCGACGTAGCCTTCGCGGTTATGACATGGACGAGGTGGACGCCTTCCTGGCCCAAGTGGCCGACGAACTGGAGACCCACATCCACGAGGGCTTACACGTCAAGGACCGCGTAAAGGTCCTCGAGGAGCGCGTGGCCGAGTACCAGAAGTTGGACGAGCGCTTGAAAGAGACGCTCGTCACGGCCCAGGAGATGAAGGAAGAGATAGCGAAGGTGTCGCAGCACAAGGTGGAGGCCGCGTCGGCGCAGGCGCGCGCCGAGGCGCAGCGCATCGTCGCCGACGCCCATAAAAAATTGATACGGATCCAGGTCCAGGTGGACGACCTCAGGCGTTATAGGGATTCCTTTATAATACGGTACAAAGCTTTCCTTGATCAACAGTACCGCTTCCTGGCCGATTACGCCAAGGGCGAGGGTGCCGGCGCCGCGGCGGGCGCGGCGGAGAAGCCCCGGCAGGCCGAAACTCAGGAGAAGCCGTCGCCCCCTCGGAAGGAAAAGACGGCCGAGGGCGGCGAGCTCGAGATCGAAGTGACGCGCGAGGACGATACGGAGGATAACGTTGGTTAAGCTCGAGGTCGAGGTAACGCCCAAGGCGCACCGGCCCGGCGTCGTGGGGCGCCGGGGCGACGTGTTGAAGGTCCGGGTGGCGGCGCCGCCCGAGGGCGGCCGGGCCAACAAAGAGTTGATACGATTGGTTGCCAATTTCCTGGGCGTACCGCGCGCCAGCGTTACCGTCGCGAGAGGAGCCGCGGCGCGGCGCAAGCTCTTGGATATCGAGGGTCTCGCCGTGGGCGACCTGGCCGCGGCGCTGGCGCGAGCGTCGCCTTTGGACGGGTGAGGTCGCTGCCCGAGCCTGCGCGCCGATTTACCTTGCAAACGTAAGGGCCCTGTCGTATATTTTCCACTCCTACCCTTTTCCTTTTTCACCACTCGGCGGGGGTGACGGAGGTAAGAGCGACACGTGATTGAGATCAGATTCCACGGCCGCGGCGGCCAGGGCGGCGCGGTGGCGTCGAGTATAATAGCCGACGCGATCTTCAGCGAGGGGCGCGAAGTGCAGTCGTTCCCGATGTTCGGCGTCGAGCGGCGCGGCGCGCCCGTGGCGGCCTTCATCCGCGTGGACGACAAACCCATTCGCGTAAAGTGCGAAATAGAAGACCCGCAATACGTCCTGGTTATGGACCCGACCTTGGTAGAGGCGGTCGACGTCACCGCGGGCGTCCAGGCCGACGGCGTTATCGTAGTCAATTCGCCCCTCGAGGCCAAGGAGCTTGGGTTGGGCGAGGCCTTCAGGGCCTATACTTTCGACGGTACGACGTTTTCGGTGGAGCACGGCCTGGGCACGCGTACCGCACCCATCGTTAATACCACAATGTTGGGCGTCTTCGCCAAGATAACCGGCCTGGTCGGTATCGACGCGCTGGAGGCGTCCATCGGAAAATATTTCCCCCGCGATCGAGACGGGAAGAACGCCAAAGCGGCCCGGGCCGCTTACGAAGCCGCCGGCAGCGGCTAGTAGCGGCGCCGGGTGAACGTAACCCCGGCGGTGACGGGCTCATGGCGGAGCCTGAGCTAGAACAACTCTTATTTATAGACGAATGTACGCGGACGTACAACCGCCGTTACTTCTTCCGGCGATTGGAGGAAGAGGTAGCGCGCGCCCGCCGATATAGCCGCACTTTCGCGCTCCTATTCATCGACATCGACCGTTTCAAAGAAATAAATGACGTCTTCGGCCACCTCGCCG
>JAZGGY010000047.1:0-12063 GCA_036480675.1 bacterium
CTTTTTTACATCTGAACGGCGTAAAGTGCCGGATTTAGGTCGTGCCGGTTGTTTGTTCGCCGTCCTGGGTAAACCCCTTAAGCGGCCGAGGTTCATTATCGCGCGGCAACTGCCAACCGCGCCAGAGCATGTAAACCGCCGGGATTACGACGAGCGTCAGGAGGGTGGAGGTTACCATCCCGCCGACCACCGGCGTCGCGATGCGCTTCATGACGTCCGCGCCGGCGCCGGCGCTCCACATGATCGGCAACAAGCCCAACATCGTCGAAAGCACCGTCATCATCTTGGGCCGGACGCGTTGGACCGCGCCCTCCTGTACGGCCTCGCGGAGGTCGTCGAGGGTCCGGAGCCGGCCCTCGGCGCGCCGTCGGTTGTACACATCGTCGAGATAGACGATCATTACCACGCCCGTTTCCGCGGCTACACCCGCGAGCGCGATTATCCCCACCCACACCGCGATCGACATGTTGTAACCTAAGATGAACATGAGCCACACCGCGCCCACCAACGCGAACGGTACGGATAAAAGCACGATCAAAGTCTCCGCCACGGAGCGGAAGTTAAAATACAATAGGACGAAGATGATCGCGAGCGTCACCGGGAGGACGAAGATCAGGCGCTTGCGGACGCGCTCCATGGCCTCATATTGGCCGGTCCAGACGATGTGGTACCCGGGTTTCGGCGTCAATTTCTCCTCGACCGCCTTCTTGGCATCGCGGACGTAAGAGCCGACGCTCCGGCCCTCGATGTCGATGTACACCCACCCGGAGAGGGAACCGTTCTCGTCCTTGATCACCGGCGGGCCGGTCTTCAACTCTATATCGGCGATCTGTCCCAGCGGCACCGGCGGCCCCGCGGGAGTCGGTACGAGCACGCGCTTGAGCGCCTCCGGGTCGGCGCGGTAATCCTGGAAGTAACGGACGTTGACGCCGAAGCGCTCGCGGCCCTCCACCGTCCGGTCGACGTTCATGCCGCCGACGGCGGTCTCGACGACTCTCTCGACCTCCTCGACGGTAAGGCCGTAGCGCGCGAGGGCTTCGCGGTCGGGCGTAATGTCCAGGTAATAACCGCCCGTGACGCGTTCCGCGTAGACGCTCCTCGTGCCCGGGACGTCGTTCAAGATCGCCTCGAGTTGTTGGGCCTGCTCGCCGATGCCCTCCAGGTCCGGCCCGAAGACTTTTATGCCGACGGGCGTCTTGATGCCGGTGGTGAGCATGTCGATGCGGGCTTTGATAGGCATCGTCCAGGCGTTGGTAACGCCCGGGAAGGAGAACGACGCGTCCATCTCCTTTATCAGCTTCTCGTAGGTCATACCCTTACGCCATTCGCGTTTGGGTTTGAGGACGACGGTAGTCTCGACCATGGCCATCGGCGCCGGGTCGGTCGCCGTGTCGGCGCGGCCTATCTTGCCGAAGACGGTATCGACCTCCGGAAACGTTTTGAAGAGTTTATCCTGAACTTGAAGCAGCCGGCCGGCGGTCGTCACCCCTATGCCGGGGAGCGTCGTCGGCATGTACAGGATCGTGCCCTCGTGCAGCGGCGGCATGAACTCCGAGCCCAGTAGCAGGAACGCCGGGATCGAAATCACTAGTATTACCAGGGCGCCCACGATCACGGCGCGCGGGTAGCGGAGCGCGAAATCCACAAGCGGTTGGTACGCCCGGATGAGCGCGCGGCTGAGCGGGTTTTTGCGCTCCGGCCGGATCTTGCCGCGGATGAGCCAGAGCATCAGGACGGGGACCAGCGTAACCGAGATGACGGAGGCGAAGAACATCGCGAACGTCTTCGTGAACGCGAGCGGCTTGAAGAGCCGCCCCTCCTGCGCCTCCAGCGTGAAGACCGGTAAAAACGAGACCGTTATCACCAACAGCGAGAAGAAAAGCGGTTTCCCCATCTCCTTGGCGGCGTCGACGATCACGCGCCGCCGGTCGGCGTCCGGCGATTGCTCCAGCCGCTTGTGGGCGTTCTCGACCATGACGATGGCGGCGTCCACCATCACGCCAATCGCGATGGCGATCCCCCCGAGGGACATGATGTTGGAGGTCAGGCCGATGTAGTACATCGGAATGAAGCCTATGATGATCGCCACCGGCAGCATAATGATCGCGACGAGCGAGGAGCGGAAATGGAAGAGGAATATGATACATACCAGGCTGACGATGAGCATTTCCTCAAACAACTTCTCCACCAGCGTGCGGATAGATTCCTTTATCAGCTTGGAGCGGTCGTAGGTGGTAACGATCTCGACGCCGGGAGGCAGCGCCCCCTCCACCTCTTTGATCTTATCCTTTACGCGGTTGATGACGTCGAGCGCGTTCTCGCCGAAGCGCATTACGACGATGCCGCCGACCACCTCTCCCTCGCCGTCTAGCTCCGCGATGCCCCGGCGCATGTCCGGGCCGTACGTCACGACGCCGAGGTTCTTTATCAAAATCGGGACGCCCCGTTCGTCGATGCCGACGGCGACGGTCTCGATGTCCTCCAGCGAGTTGATGTAGCCCCGGCCGCGGACCATGTACTCTTTGCCGCTCAGCTCCACGACGCGGCCGCCGACGTCGTTGTTGGAGCTGCGGATCGCCATAATGACCTTCGTCAACGGGACGCCGTAGTAGGCGAGCTTATTGGGATCCACCTTGACCTGGTAGGTTTTCTCGAAGCCGCCGACGCTCGCGACCTCGGCGACGCCGGGCACGGACTCGAGCCAGTATTTTAGGTGCCAATCCTGGAACGCGCGGAGGGAAGCGAGGTCATTTTGGCCGGACTTGTCCACCAGCGCGTACTGGAAGACCCATCCCACGCCGGTGGCGTCCGGGCCGAGGGTGGGCGTCACGCCGGGGGGCAGCTTATCGCGTGACTGGCTGAGGTACTCCAGGACCCGACTCCGGGCCCAATACATGTCGGTCCCGTCCTTGAAGATGACGTTAACGAAGGATAGGCCGAAGTAGGAGTAACCGCGGACGACCTTAACGCGCGGCGCCGCCAGCATCGACGAGACGAGCGGGTACGTTATCTGGTCCTCTACCAGGTCCGGGCTTCGGCCCGGCCATTCGGTGAAGACGATAACCTGGACGTCGGAGAGGTCGGGGATGGCGTCGAGGGGGATGTTGACGATGGCCCAGATTCCCCAGGCCACGGCGAACGCCGTGAAGAGTATGACGACGAACTTGTTCTTGGCCGCGAGCTCAACGAGTTTTCTCAGCATGACGCCTCAGCTCAGTGCTGATGCTCACCCGCCATTCCCGCCAGCGCGCCTTTGATTCGGCTCTCGGAGTCGAGGAGGAAGTTGCCGCTCGTCACGACCTCTTCGCCCTCCTCCAGGCCCGCGGCGACGATATAATACTCGTCTACTTTCGCCGCGACCGTTATGTCGCGGGGCTCGAAGTGGCCCCCCTCGTGTGCCACGAAGACGATCTTTTGCTTGCCGGAGTCCAGTACCGCCTCGGTCGGCACGACGAGCTGCTCGCCGAGTTCTTGTTCGATGCTTATGTCGGCGAACATATCCGGTTTGAGTTTCAAGCCGGGGTTGGCGACCTCGACGCGGACGCGCACCGTCCGCGACTTGGGGTTCAGGAAGGGGTAGATGAATTTCAAGGTCCCCTCGAGCGGCTCGGCGGGATAGTACGGGAGGGTTATCTCTACCCGCTGGCCGACCTTCACGAACGGGATCTCGTACTCGTAGATGTCGGCCTCGACCCAGACCCGAGAGAGGTCCGCGACCGTATAAAGGGGCATCCCCGGTTGCACGTACATCCCTATCTGAGCGTGTTTAATCAGTACGTAACCCCCGTAGGGAGACCGCACCTTGAGGGCTTTCAGCGGCCGCCCGGAATCCGCAAGGCGCTCTACTTCGCTCGGCTTTACGTCCCAGTACTCGAGCCGCCGCTCCGCCGCCTCCCGCAACGCTTCCGCGCCCCAGGTAACTTCCTCGGACCGGCTCGCGCCCAGCTCCCGCGCAGTCTCGGTCGCGACCAGGTACTCCTCCTGCGTCGCGTAGACCTCGGGGCTGTAAATGGAGAGAAGCGGTTGCCCCACGGCCACCGCCTGGCCCGTGGAATCTACGTAGAGCCTGTCGATCCACCCGCTGACCTTACTGTGGACCATAAACACGCGGCGTTCGTCGGGGACGACCGTCCCGACGGCGCGTACGGTGCGGTCAACCGCCTTTCGTTCGACGGGCGCCGTGGTAATGCCGATGAGCTGCTGTTGACGCGGGTCCAACTCCAGCGAGGCAAACCCCTCCAAGAGCGATTCGTGGTCCGCGTGGACCTCCTTTTCTTCGACCGGGACGAGGTCCATCCCGCAAATCGGGCATTCGCCCGGTCGGTCGGAGGTGTAGTAGGGGTGCATCGGGCAGTTGTAGACCTGGCCGGAGGCGCCGCCGGCGAAGGGGAAGCCGCCGGCCCGATGTTGGTGGATCAACAGGCCTCCCCCGGCGGCGACGATGACCGCGGCCATAATCGCGCCCGCTATGATTCGCGCTTTTTTCTGGTTCGCCATAAGACCACGACCTTAATTTCGACAGAAACTCTTACATCCCGCCGTGTTCGGGCATCTCGCCGGACGCCGGCTCGCCCTCTTCCATCGGCACGAGGTCCATACCGCAAGTGGGACAATCGTCCGGCTCATCCGACGTAACCTCCGGATGCATGGGGCAGGTGTACGTCGCGGCGGTTATTTCTTCGATCTCAACTGTTTCCTCCGCCTCGCCGACCTCTTCCGCCGGCACCAGGTCCATACCGCAAGTGGGGCACTCGCCCGGTTTATCCGACGTTACTTCGGGGTGCATGGGACATGTGTACGTCGTACCTTCCGCTACCTCTTCGGCCTTCTTGCCGCAGGCCGAAATTCCGGCGGTAGCGGTAATGGCTAGGCCCAGGACGAGGATCGTAACCCAAGTTGTAGTCTTCCGCATTTGCTTACCTCCGTCTTGCCTGAAGTGGAATGAACCGTTCTTATAACCGTTAATAAAAACGTTCGCCTATTATCGCCTCCAGCGAGGCGATCGCTTTGTGCCGTTTCGCCTGCAACCGCACGTATTCTTTTTCGTACCGGAACAGCGTAAGCTGGGTTTGAAGCAACGTCGCGAAGTCGACCTTGCCGGCCTCGTAACCGGCTAAAGTCGACCTGAGCGCCGCCCCGGCCTGCGGCAATATCCCGTCCTCGAATAGCACGAGCTGCTCTTCCGCGGTCCGGACCGTGACGTAGATTTGCTCTACTTCCCAAAGGAGGGTGTTCCGGACGTCGGCCGCGTTCGCCTCGGCCGCGGTCACCGCCGCCTCTTTCTCCGCTAACGTCCGGCTTTGCCTGACCGTGCCGAAGAGGGGTAGGCTCACCGCCGCGGAGAACGACCAGAAGTCCTCGCCCGCGACGGGGTCCATCGGGACTTCTTCCCGTACGCGGTACCCGACGCCCGCCGTCAAGTCCGGCGCGAAGGATAACTTCGCGAGCGAGCGCGCCGCGCGAGCGGAGGCCAAACGCTCTTCGGCCGCCTCGAGGCCCGGATTGTTCGCCAGCGCCTTGTCGTAGAGTTCTTCCAGGCCGTAAGGTACGGCCACGTCGGGCAATCCGCCGACGGGCGGGAGTTCATAGCCGGGGACGCGGTTCAAGAGAACGTTCACCAGGCCGCGCGCGACCGTTTCGCCCCGCCGGAGCTCGAGGAGCTCGTTCATCGGGCGCGTTCGCTCGACCTGGACGTTCAAGACGTCCTGCTGCAGGCCGCGCCCGGCGGCGTAGCGCGCGATCGCGATCCGTTCGTAATCCGTCCAGAACGCCCTCTGTTTATCGACGATGTCCTGCAACGCAGTTACCAGGTAAAGGTCGAAATACGCGTGCTTCGCCCGCGCGACCAGTATTAGTCGGACGGCCTCGTAGTCCGCGGCGGCAACCGCGGCGCCTCTCTCAGCGGCGCGGCGCCGATAAGTGTTCTTTCCCGGGAGCGGTATCGTTTGGCGGAGGTAGAATTGCAGGCCGGACATAGGCGACCGGCTGAACGCCAGGTCGTCGGCCGGGAGGTTGGAGGCCTCGACCATGAATTGAGGGTCGGGCCATAATCCTTGGGCTACGGCGGCGCGTTCGAACGCTTCGGCCCGGGCCTCGGCCGCGGCCGCCGCCGGATTAAGTGCCAGAACTTCGTCCGCCAACGGGCCGGCCTCGAGCGGATTGCCGACGTCCGACCACGCCGCGGCCGGCGTCAAAGCCAAAGCTATAAGGACCTTACGCCACGTAATAATCCCCCCACATTCCTAAAAACGGCTTCGTAACGGCTTGAGTGCGGCCGAATTAGAACGCCGCGGACGGGGGGCGTAGGCAGACTTCTCCGAGTTTTTATTTTCTCTGGCCCGCCTTATCGCCCCCGTTGCAGCGTCGTTTACAAATGAGTGTTCGTTAATACGAAAGAGTTGCTTATATATAGCTTTAAAAAACCTCAATTTTTACCGCAAAAATTTGTCGATTGAATCGACTAATTCTTTGGTCAGGTCCTCGCCGCGGCCCGCGGCCATCCCGTTCCTTACGCAGCTGTTCAAATGGCGTTGCATCACGAGCAGCGCGACCCTTTCCAGGGCGCGGCGCGCTGCCGTGATCTGGTCGATGACGTCGATGCAATACTGGCCTTCCTTTAACATGCGCGACACGCCGCGTATTTGCCCCTCGACCCGTGCCAGGCGGGCGAGCAATATATCGTTCGTGATTTCGCTTTCGGTGCGTTTATTATTCATAATACATTATACCTGTATACAGTATAACATACAGGACTGGAGAAGTCAAGTAAAAAAATACGATCCACCTAATTCGGTCCGCCGCGCTCGAGGCCGGTACTAAACTGAGGTTTTTCTCAAGTATTAAGGCGGCCGCTTTTTGTGGTTAACATATAATATTATTTATGATAACATTTATGGGGAAAGTGTAAAGTCTTACGTCGCGGGGGGCGCGCCGGCGCGGGTGCCCCATTTCCCTTATACCGTAATATGTTTGGTCAACGGTTCGAAATTATCGAGCATATCGCCAAGACGCCTACGTCGGAGGTCGTCAAAGCCCTCGACAAGACACGGCGTAAAGTGGTCGCGATTAAGACGGTCCAGAAATCGAAGACGCGGCCCATAGAGCTCTTGAAACGTGAATTCGAAACGCTAACCTACTTGGACCACCCCAACATCGTTCGGGTTTACGACTTCGGCGAAGAGCCGGCTTATATCTACTACACCATGGATTACTACGCCGGCCCCGTACTCTATAAGTCGGACTCGCTGAGGAACCTACCCGACCTATTCGATTTCTCGCTTCAATTGTTGTCGGCCTTGGATTACGTTCACCGCCGCGGCATTATCCACGGCGACGTGAAACCCAGCAATATCTTCGAGGACGCGACCGAAGCCGAGAAGAAGTTCATTCTCGGCGATTTTGGCCTGGCGCGGTTTGTGGAGAGCGAGAACCTGTATCCCGTTTCGGGGACGATGGAATACATAGCCCCGGAGGTCTTCCAGGGCGTCTCGAACGACCCCCGTTCGGACCTCTACTCGTTCGGCATAATGTTCTTCCGCATTATCGCCAGCTGCCTCCCCTTCTTGCCGGGCGACGACATCTCGAAGGTTAAGCGGAAGGCCACCTATAAGTATTTACGTTTGTCGGAAGTCGTGCCGGAGGTGTACCCCGAGCTGGACGAATACGCCGCGGGTTTCATCCAACACAACCCCGCGGACCGTTTCGTGTCGGCGTACGAGGCTATGACGGCGCTGGCCGGGTTGGCCCAAAAAATAGACGTGCCGCTGCGGGGCCGACGTTACCTCGACAACGACCTCGCCACCGGAAAGTTATTCCAATATGAGGAAGAGGTAGAGAAGATAACGAGGCCGCGGGCCGCGGACGGCGCGCGAGCCGAGGTCTTCCTGGTTGAGGGGACGGAAGGCTCCGGTAAGACGTCGCTGATTAGAGAGGCGGGTAAGGTTACGCAATTGAAGGGCGGTTTATTCTTGTACGTCGACTGCGGCGCCGGCGACGAGGCGTTAAGTTTGCTGTGGAAAGAGCTTGGGGCGGTGCCCGGCGAAGGTGGAAAGCGCGACGGTCGGGGCGAAGAAGGAGAAGCGGACTCGCTGGAGGCTGCCATCGTGGGGAAGAAGGACGTTCGCTTCGCAGTCGAGCAGAGCGGCCTCGAGAAGTTGAGCGCGATGGGCGAGGAGTACAGCGTGTCGCTCGTCGCGTTAGATAACGTCGACCCGGGCGATGAGGAGTTAAAGACTTCCATAACGCGGTTAATTAGTTATCCCAATAACGGCGGCGTTAAATTCGTCGTAGCCTTCCGGGGGCCGCTACTACATAGCGGTACTGGATTGGGCGATAGTTTTCCGGCCGGCGCGGAGAGGGGCTTGAGGGTCAAGAAGTTTAACCTCAAGGGTTTTACGCCCGATGTAACCGAAGAGTATCTCAAATACGTGCTGGGCGTTACGGCTTTGGACCCGGCGTTGCTGCGGTACGTGCGGGATGAGGGGGGAGGGAACCCGGGGGTCGTCCGAAGGATAGTAGAGATGATGGCCGCCGAGAAGGTAATACTGCGGGGCCTGGACGGTTGGCACATCGACTACAAGAGGTTGCGGAAATTTAACGTGCCGGCGGAGCTAAACGATTACTTCGCGAGCGTCGTGGACAAGTTGGACCGTAGGGAACGGAAGGCGCTCGCGGTAGCGGCGGCGTACGGGCGCCAATTCCCGGAGGGTTTAATAGCGGATAAGGCGGTCGTGGGGAGGTTGGTGAAGTCGGGAGTAGTCGTCAAGGCGGAGGGTATCGGTTCCGGCTACTCTTTCGCTAACGCCGCGGTACAAAACAGCATCTTCGAGTCGGTCGAAGGGGAGCGGCTCGAGGAGGCGTGCAAGCACCTGTTGCGTTATTTCGAGGAGAACCCGCCCCGTTCGCTGGAGGCGAGAGTTACGAGGGCGCGGACCTACGAACGTTTGGGCGACGTCGCCCGCGCGCGCGACGAGTTTATGGCCGCGGTCGGCGTGGCCCGGGCGGGCCGCGATTACGAGAAGGCGATCGAACTGTTGGAAAAGGCCCTGGCTACGGAAGGGGGATGGGACAGCCGTACGTACGAGAGGGTGATCAAGGATTTGGCGGATTCGTACGCTGCGCTCGGCGACCACCGCGCGGCGTTACGCAACTACGAGCTTTTGATCCGCATGGGAGGAGAGGGGGAGGCCGACGGCCCGGGGAATTTATTAAAGATCGCGAAGGAGCGGCTGGGGCTGGGCGATTACGAGCGGCCGGTGCAGGAGTTGCGGTCGTTGACGACGCGGGACCTGACCGCCGACGAACGTTTTCTGAGTAACGCTTTGTTGGCTTGGGCCTATTACGGTTTAAAAGATTTCGAGCTGGCCGAAGTGTACGCCCGGGCGGCGGAAAGCATAGCCTCGTCTATGAAGCGCAAAACCTCCGCCGCTTATATCAAGTATATAAAGGGCGTGGTGTTCTACGGCCAGGGTAGCTACGACGCGTCGTTGACGGAATTTAAAGAAGCGGCTCGCCTGGCGGCGGAAACCGGCAACCCGCGCCTGTCCTCGATCGCGTTAAATGTCATAGCAAACGTATTGGTTTGGAACGGCGATTTCGACGGAGCGGAGGATGCCGCCAACCGAAGCGTCGAACTGGCCCGTAAAGCGGGCGACCGCTATGCCATCGTCGCTTCTTTGGGGCGTTTGGGCCAAATCTTCTTCCGCCAGGGGTACGTAGAGCGGGCGCAGCAGCAGTACGACTTGGCCATAGCCGAGTGCAAAATTATTAACGACAAACAGCTTTTGGCTTCGGTGTACGTAAGCGCGGCCGCGAATATGATACGGGCGGGCGAGTACCGCAAGGCCGAATTCTATCTAGACTTGGTGGAGGCGTTGCGGGCTGACCTGGGCGCGTTGGCGGGCTACGTCCATTATAACCGGGCACTGTTGTACAGCGAGACGGCGCAATTCGAAAGGAGCTATGAAAACCTGGCCGCGGCCGAAGCGGTATTTAAGCGTCAACAGCTCTCGCTGGGGATTAACGAAGTACGGGCGCTGCGCGGGCGTACGGATTACCTTAAAGGGGACTTCGTCGCGGCCGAGAGATTGCTGCTGCCGAGTTTGCAAGGTTTCGAAGACGCGGGAGAAAAGATAGAGTACGCTATAGTGATATTAACGTTGGGGGAGATTGCGCTATCCCAAAAGGAACTCGACGTAGCCGAGCCCTACTTGGACCAGGCGCTGGCGCGTTTTCAATCCTTAAAGAATAGATATTTCGCGGCGCAAGCTTATTTCGCCCGAGCGAAACTGAAACTCGAGCTATTTCGCGCAAGCCAAAGTTTTGATATAATGGGGGAGGCGGAAAGGGACCTCGAGAACGCGAAGGACATCTTCAAGGGTATAGGCGTAGATAAATACCGAACGCGTATATTCGAATTAGAAGGGGACCTGTTTATGGCGAAGCGGCCCGAGCAAAAAGGTCAAGAGCGCTTGGCCGATCTGGCCGGCGGTTTGAAAAAACTATCCGAGCGGAAGGACCTGGACGAGCTCCTTAAATACATTTTATCCTATTTGACCAAGGAGCTGGGTGCCGACCGGGGCGTCATCTTCCTCTTCGACGAGCATAAGAACATGCTCCGCATCAAGGGGACCGCGGGGGTCGACGAGCCCACTATAGAGGACGCGTCGGCGATAAGCCAGACCATAATCGGCCAGGTAGCCGGGTCTCGCAAGGGGATGCTCAGCCCCAACGCCGCGGAAGATTTCCGCTTCAAAGACAGCCACAGCGTTCACCTGCACCGTATACGGTCGTTGATATGTATACCGGTAGCCACGGCCAGCGACATCTTGGGCGTAATTTACCTCGATAGTTTGGAGCGGGGCGATTTGTTCGGCGACGAAGATTTAAACTTCGCCCAAATATTCGCCCAGAACGCGGCCTACGAGATCGAGCGGCGGCATCAGGAGTTGGAGAAGGCGCGCGTCTCGATAGCTCCCCCCTCGGAGAGAAAGGTCGGTTACGGCCGCATCGTCGGCTCGTCCCCCGCGGTCAAGGAGATCCTCTCCCGGGTAGAGACGGCGGCCCGTAACCCGATAGACGTTTTGATCGTAGGCGTGTCGGGAACGGGTAAAGAACTAGTCGCCCAGATGATACACTACGAGGGCATAAACGCCGACAAGCCTTTTATCGGGATCAACTGCAGCGCCATACCCGAGACGCTTTTGGAGAGCGAGTTGTTCGGCATAGAAAAAGGTACCGCCACCGGCGTCGATAAGAGGATTGGCTTGTTCGAGCGCGCCGGCGAGGGGACCATTTTCCTGGACGAAGTCGGCGCCATGACTATGAGTACCCAATCCAAGTTCCTGCGCGTTCTGCAGGAGAAACAGTTTTTCAGATTGGGAAGCGGTCCCCATAATCCTATACAGATGAAGGCGCGGGTGATAAGCGCGACCAACGTCGACCTGCCCCAGGCTATCAAAGTTGGTAAGTTCCGCGACGACTTGTACTACCGCCTTAACGTCTACATGATAAATTGCCTGCCGCTACGAGAGCTCAGGGAAGATATCCCTGAATTGCTGGATCATTTCATTACGATGTACTATAAAGGAGAGAATAAAGACCGTCCTCGTTTCAACGCCGAAAGTATGGACCTCCTGATGGCGTACGATTGGCCCGGCAACGTTCGGGAACTCGAAAACTGCGTCCGTTACGCCATCGTGAACTCTCCCGGTGCCGTAGTTGAAGCCGCGTCGCTCCCCAAACATATCGCCGGCGCGGCCGAGAAAGGTTTTAAAAGCACGGGCGCATCTTTAAACGAGTCCGTCGCTCGCCTCGAGCGCGAAATGATCCTGAACGCGTTGCGGGACGCGAACTGGGTAAAATCCAAGGCCGCGCGCAGCCTGGACATATCCGAGACGAACTTGCGTTACAAAATGAGGAAATACGGTATTACGGAAAAAGACAGGTTTGCTATCGGTTAGCCCAAAGAATGCCAGCTAAATCCGCCAATTTTAGCTAATTCCGCCAGTTTTGGCGGATTATTTTTTCTTCTTTAATCATAAGGTTTTTATAGCTATATCTACC
>JAZGGY010000048.1:0-8353 GCA_036480675.1 bacterium
CGGACGTGGGAGTATTCGGCCGACCTCGGCGTGGGTTTTCAGGGTGAAGTCGCCAACGGCCTGGTTGAACACCATTTGACGTTGACCAACGGCGCCGGGTATAAGAGTCCCGACGGCCCGTTGTCCGGCAAGGCCGCGGCGTTACGGCTATCGGTGTTCCCGCTGGCCTCCAACGAAGACTTCAAAGGCCTGTCGATAAACGCGTACGCCCGGGTGAACAACTTGGGCGAGAAAGTCGACCCCACCGGCGTGGATAACAAGAATCCGGAAATGGTATACGGCGCCGCGCTGGGGCTTACGCACAAATTCGTCAACTTCGGCGCGGGTCAATTCACGCGCACCATGGGCGAAGGCGTCAATAAGGTCGACGGCAACGTCATGACCGTTTACGCCACCGGCCACTTCCGCGCCTCGGAGGGCATGACGATCCACCCGCTCGCTCGCTACGACATCTATAAGCCCGACAAGGATAACGCCGACGCCGACCGGACGCTTCTCGTCGGCGGCGTGGGGTTCAAGTTCTTCGACGACAAGCTAGCGCTTATCCCCAACTACCAGACCGATACCTACAAGGTCGCAGATGCGCTAACGGGCGAGGTCGAAGATAAATCGCACGACTACGTCTACCTCCACTGCGAATGGAATTGGAAGTAACGTTGGTCGAGGGGAGCTACGCTTTCCGTGGCCGTAAATAAAAGAGCAGGCAAGTCACCGCGTACGTACGTTTCGCGCGGCTTCCCAATTTCCTCCTTGGACGCCGGGGAGGGGAGGTTCGTTCTCCCTTCTCCGGAACTTTCTATAGGCCGAAGGCCCCTCGTTAATTCCCCTCCTCGGGGATAAATTCACGGAGTAGGATTAAATATGGGCGAGAAGATATCACGAAGGAAGTTCGTTAAAGCGGGAACCACGGTCGGGATCGCCGCGGCGGTGATGCCCGGCGGGACCGCGACCGCCTTCGCCGCGGGGAAGACGGCCCGTTGGGGGATGTTGATCGATCTGCGAAGATGTTACGGGTGCAAGGCCTGCGCCGTTGCGTGTAAGGCCGAATTCGATACACGACTCGGCGTCTTCAACAGTAACGTTATCGCGTACGAAAAGGGGAAATTCCCGGAAGCGAAACGGGATTTCGTACCCTGGCTCTGCAACCATTGCGCGGAGCCGCCGTGCGTCAAAGTCTGTCCCGCCCCTCCGGTCGAAAAAACCTTGGGGGACGTTACCTACGAGGCTGCGGCGACGTACGAGCGGCCCGACGGCGCGGTATTGTACGACGTCGAGAGGTGTATCGGCTGTCATGCCTGCGTCCGGGCCTGTCCCTATAAAGCGCGCTATATCGACCCGCTGTTGAAAGCCGGCGCCGCGCCCGGAAACCACGCGATAGGGAAATGCACTTTCTGCATTCACCGCGTGGAAAACGACGTCGAGCCGAGCTGCGTGAACACCTGTCCCGGAAACGCGCGGATTTTCGGCGACTTGAACGACGCGGGCAGCGAGATATCGAAAATTATCGCCGCCAACCAGGCCGAAACGAAAATGATCCATCCCGATTATGGTACGTCGCCGTACGTATTTTACATCGATTACGACGAGGAAGCGTACGACAAAGGCTTCGACATTAGGAACGAAACGCCCGACGAATGGGGTCAAACGAGAAGGTAAAACCGGAGGTAATAACGGTGGCTGAATCAACTTCCAGAAGGGATTTCTTGAAAGCCAGCGCCGCGTTGGGCGCGTTGGGAGGGGCCGGAAAAGTCTTCGGCGCGGTTACGTTCAAATCCGGGGAAGACTACTCACCGACGACGGCCCTCAAAAGGAAAGCGATACCCTCTTCCTGCTGGCAGTGCGTATCGCGAGACGCGATCGTGTGCTACGTAGAGGACGGGAGGCTGGTCAAGATCGAGGGCAACCCGAAATCGATTCGCAACCGCGGGAAGATATGCTCGAAGGGCCAGGCGGGCGTGAACCAGGTATACGACCCGGACCGGCTCCTGTACCCGATGAAGAGGGTCGGGAAGCGCGGCGAGGGAAAGTGGAAAAAGATCTCCTGGGACGAGGCGCTCGACGAATTGGCGGCGAAGCTAAAGGGGCTGCGCGACGACGGCCACCCCGAGAAGTTTATGTTCCACTACGGCCGGATGAAGGCCTCCGATTCCAACATCGTTAAAAATTTCTTGACCGCGTACGGCACCGGGACCCTCGGCAACCACACCTCGATCTGCGAGGGCGGCAAATGGACGGCTCAGGAGTTGACGTGGGCTAAGCATTACGACGTCTGGGATTTCGAGTATACGAACCTGATAGTCAACTTCGGCTCGAACTTCCTCGAAGCCCATACCTCCCACGTCCAGGCGGCGCAGCGCGGTATCGAGGCGCTGGCCCGCGGCGCCAAAATGTACACCTTCGACGTGCGCCTTTCCAATACCGCGGCCAAGTCGACGGAGTGGATCCCCATAAAACCCGGAACCGACGGCGCGGTCATGCTCGCGATGGGAAACGTGATCCTGGCGCGCGGGTTGTATGACGAGAAGTTCATCAACAAATGGACTAACGTGTCGGTCGATATCTTGAAGAAGCACTACAAACAATATACGCCGGCCTGGGCCGAGGGGATTTCCGGCGTGCCGGCGAAGAAGATCGAGGAGATCGCCGTGGCGTTCGCGGAGGCGAAGCCGGCGGTATTGGCCACTTACCGCGGCGCCGTCGCCCATTACAACGGCGTCCAGACGGAGAGGGCGAAGTTCGCGCTCGAGGCCATGTGCGGGTATTTGAACGAGAAAGGCGGTACCAACCAGGCGGTGGGGCCGAAGTGGAAATACCCTAAGGTTAAAGGTCATACCGAGAAATTGAAGCTCGCCGACGGCTTCCCGGGGACGGTGGCCTATCCCACACACCACGTCAATCACCAGGTCCTGAAGATGATCAAGGACGGGAGAAACGGCCGCCCCGAGATCTACATGATCTACTGCTACAACCCGGTCTACGTGAACGGCGAGTGCGCCGAGAACGCCGAAATCCTGAAGGACGAATCGCTCATACCGTACGTCGTTGCCGTCGACCCTTTCCTGAGCGAATCGACCGCCCTGGCGGACTTAATCCTCCCCGACGTGACGTATCTGGAGAGATGGTCGTGGGACGATATGGCCTCCTTCGCCATGATCGGCGAGTACTACCTGCGTCAGCCCGCCGTCACCCCGCTCGGCGAGACGCGGCAGTTCCAGGACGTCGTGTGCGACCTCGCGAAACGGCTGGGGCTCGACATAGGGTGTACCTCGACGCTCGATTTCATCGCCAAATCGTGCGAGGAGACCGGCCTTGATTTCGACCAATTGAAAGCCGACGGCGTCTGGCACGACCCGGCGGCCAAGCCGAAATACCACCAGCACGAGAAAGCGGTGAAGGCCGCGGACCTCGCGGGCGAGGACGTGCTCCTCGACGAGGAGACCGGCGTTTACTGGAACTGGAAGAAGTCGAAGGCGAAGTCGAAAGAAGAGGCCGAGGAGAAGGGGTACCGCAAGACGAAGAACGCCTACAAAGGTTACATCGGCCAGAAGATCGGCGACAAGGTCTACAAAGGTTTTAAACCCGACAAGTTGAACAAGTCCGGCCGTATCGAGCTCTTCTCCCCGTTCCTGTCCGAGAAGGGCTTCTCCGCCCTGCCCGCGTGGATGGAGATCCCGGAGCACCAGAACTTGAGCGGAAACCAGGTGATCCTCACGACCTACAAAGTCGCCGTCCAGACCCACTCGCGGACCGCGAACTGCAGATGGCTCTCGGAGCTGTATCACCAAAATCCCGCTCTGATCAACCCGGTTACCGCCGCTAAATTCGGAATCAAGGACGGCGGCGGCATAAGGGTAAAATCGTCGGTGGGCGAGATCGTGACGGTTGCCAAGCTGACGGAAGGGATCGTTCCGGATATCATCGCGATCAGCTATCACCTCGGCCACTGGGATTACGGCGAGTTCGCGAGCGGCTCGAAAGCTTCCACCGGCCACGTCTGCGTTCCGGATTGCGAATTCAAGTGGTGGAAGAAGTACGGCCATCATCCCAACTGGGTTATCCCCAATCGCCCCGACCCGATAGCCGGGCAACAACGATGGATGGACACGGTAGTAACGATCGAGGCGGCCTGACGTTCGTCTTTCGGTTCCTGCAACGACTTTTCCTCGAGCCCGACGCGGAGTTCTGCCACTATGTGCAGAATAACCGCGAGGGCTTGGCGAAACTGGGTATTGCCGTAGACGAAGAGGTAGACCTCGGCGCGTTGCAGCTCGAGTACACGAGATTGTTCCTGGGGCCGGAGGAGCACGTTCCGCCCTACGAGTCGGCCTTCCGGGAGGGCCGGTTCTGGGGACAGAGCGCCGCGGATGTCAAGAAATTTATCGGCGACATAGGGTTGCAGGTGGACGAAGAGTTCACGATGCCGCCCGACCATATCGCGATCGAGCTCGAGGTCCTGGAATTGATCCTGGCCAGCGACGAACCCGAAGCCGAAGAGTTTTATAAACGCTTTTTTGAGGAACACCTCGGCTGGGGTTTCGATCTGCTCGGTCGCTTGATTCCGAAAACGACGTCGAGTTTCTATAAAACCTCTTTCGAATTCGCCGAGAAGTTCCTGACCTCGGAGAAGGAAAGGTTGAGGGCGTAAAAGGTCCCGCAACCTCGACTTCGCCCGGGCAAAGATAAGGCAAAAAATAGGGCGCCCAAATTTATGGGCGCCTTAAATCTTTCTTATCTATGCGTTTACGACGACGTATTACCGAACCCTGCCGCTCCCAAAGCGGACGCGCTGCCAGCCTGCGCTACGCCGCCGACGTCGCCGATACTATAACTTGACGCGGAGGCGAGGTCAAACCGAAAGAGGGGATGGCGGCCGGCAAGAGGCCCTCGAATTCGCGAAGGGCGATTTTTCGCTTGCATTCGGGGCGGGTAAATGTTAGGTTCCTACGGATCCGTCGGAGACGACCTGAAGGAATGGATTATACTTTGCAGCGGACTAAGTACAAACGAAACGGCGCGGCGGCCTCGCTCGCCGTCGACCTCCGCTTTTTGACCAAGGAGTACAAGAAGGCGGCGCCCGTGCGCGCGGAGCTACGGGCAGCGGCCGCATGGGCTAAAAAATAGATAACGGATACGAGGAATATTTAGGCGCCCGTACCAGACGGGCGCCTTTTTTATGAATTCGGAAGAAAGGCGCTACTTCACGGACTTCTGCCAAGGAACGAGATGCGTATTAAAATCCTCAAGTTCGGCGGGACTTCCGTTAGCGATGGCTACGCGGTGCGCCGCGTCGCGGCGATTGTAGTAGCGGACGAGACGCCGCTGAAGGTCGTCGTCGTCTCCGCCCAGGGCGGCGTCACGACTACGCTCCTGCGCGTCTTGGCCGACGCGGCCGCGCTTGACGCCGCCGTTGCGCGGTGGCGCGGCCTCGCCCAGGAGTTGGGACTCGGCGCCGACGGCGTCGACGCCTTCGCCGACGAGCTGCGGCGCGACATCCACAGGCCGCTGCCGCGCGACCAGAAGGCCGACCTGGTCGCGAGTTACGGCGAGCGGGTTTCGGCCTTCCTCGTCGCCGGCTTCTTAAAAAAAGTCGGTTTGCAAGCGGTAGCGGTGGACGCTCGCGACGTCGTCGTTACCGACGGCAACTTCGCGAACGCGCGTTACGACGCCGCGGCTACGGCCGAGCGCGCGAAGAAGGTTTTACTCCCGCGCCTCGCCGCGGGCGAACTTCCGGTAGTCACCGGTTTTATCGGCGCCGACAGCCGGGGACGCACGACGACGTTAGGCCGCGGCGGCTCGGACCTCACGGCGACCTTGTTGGGCGTGTGCCTGGCGGCGGACGTGGTCGAGATATGGACCGACGCCGACGGCGTCATGAGCGCCGACCCTCGCGTAATCCCGGAGGCCAAACTAATCACGCGGCTCTCCTACGACGAGGCGGTGGAACTTTCCAACTTCGGCGCCAAAATCGTCTTCAACAAATCGCTGCCGCCGGCGATTCGCGCCGAGCTCCCGGTCCACGTTCGCAACACGTTCAACCCGTCGTCGCCGGGGACGTTCATCACGGCCGACAAAGTCGCCGCCAACTTCGCCGTCACGACGAAATCCAACGTCCGCGTCGTCACCGTGGCCACGCCCGAGATGATCGGCGCCGTCGGCTTCCTGGCGCGGCTCTTCGAAATATTCGAATCCTTCAGCCTCAGCGTCGACGTCGTCGCCGTTTCCGAAGCGTCGGTCTCCGTCACGGTCAACAACTTCCGCCCGGAGACGGAGGCGCCGCTTGTGGCCGCGTTAAGCCGGTTGGGCGACGCCGAGGTCAAGCCGAACCGGAGCATCGTCGCCGTAATATCCAAATACCTCGACGACGAGCAAGCGATATTCCCGAAGATATTCGGCGCCCTGGCCGAGCACGGCGTCGACATCGAGATGATAAGTTACGGTAATCGCGAGATAAATTTAACGTTAATCGTAGATGAATGCCGCGAGAGAGAGACGCTGCGGTTAATCCACAAGCTGTTCGAGGACAATTTCAGGAGGTGACGCCGTGTCGCCGATAAAGTTGATCGTCCACGGGTTGGGGAAGGTGGGGGCGTTGGTACGCACTTATGCCGAAGCCGACGCCGACGTCGCCGTCGTCGGCGCGGTCGACTGCGAAAGTGCCGAGGCCGATTTCGCTACGCCGGCAGAAGCGCCCCTGGCCGAGGCCGAGGTCATAATAGACTTCACCCACGCCGACGCGGTAGCCGGCCTGGTCGAAACCGTCGCCGCCGTTAACCCGCGGGCGCGCGTCGTCGTCGGGACCAGCGGTTGGGAGGGCGACGAAGAGCGCGTCCGCCAAATCGTCCGGGACGGGCGCCTGTTCTTCCTCTACGGCGCCAACTTTTCCCTGGGTACGGCGATATTTATGCGGCTGGCGAACGTCGCGGCCGAGCTCTTCGACCGAGCGGGCGGTTTCGACGTCGCCGTCCTCGACGTCCACCATCGGCATAAAAAGGATATGCCGAGCGGTACGGCGAAGAAAATCGCCGCGGCCGTTTTGGAACGGACCGCTTCCAAGGCCAGGATTTTAACCGGCGTGGCGGAAAGGCCCATAGCGCCGGACGAACTTCACGTGAACTGCCTCCGCCTCGGCGAGAATAAAGGCTATCACGAACTGTATTTCGACGCGTCCAACGAAGTGGTTCGCCTTTCGCAACAGACGCGCGACCGCGGCGTCTTCGCCGCGGGCGCCATAACGGCCGCGAAGTGGCTGATGCGGCAGAGAGAACCTGCCTGTTACACGTTTGACCAAGCGTTGGAGGACATACTCTATGGCAAGGGGATTTATCGTCAACGGGTCCATCGTCGCGCTGGTAACGCCCTTCGGCGACGACGGCGCCGTCGACTTCGCGGCGCTGGAAAGGTTGATCGAGTTCCACGTCGCGAACGGGACCGACGGCTTGCTCATTTGCGGGACGACCGGCGAGACGCCCACCCTCGCCGAGGCCGAATACGGCGAAGTCGTCGCGTTCGCGGCGGAAAAAGCGAAGGGCCGGTTGCCGGTAATCGCCGGGGTCGGGACGAACGCCACGGCAACGACGATTCGCAATTGTGAGGCCGCGGCCGCGGCGGGCGTCGACGCGCTCCTCGTCGTCGGGCCCTATTACAACAAACCGACCGCGGTCGGCTTCTACGAGCACTTCGCCGCGGTAGCGCAGGCGACGCCTCTACCGGTGGTCGTTTACAACGTACCGAGCAGGACCGGTAAGAACATCCCGACGTCGGTCTTGTTGCGCCTGGCCGGCCATTACGAAAACATAGTCGGCGTCAAGGAGGCCTCGGGGGACCTGAGCCAGATTATGGACATCCTTCGTCGTCGGCCCGCGGATTTCCTCGTCTATAGCGGCGACGACGCGCTCGCGTTCGCGTTGGTCGCGCTGGGCGCGGAGGGGTGCATCTCGGTTGTGGCCAACGAAATACCGCGCGAGTTCGCTCACCTTATGCACCTCGCCCTCGCAGGCGAACTCGAAAAAGCGCGCGCCCTACACTTCAAGTACCTCAACCTTATGAACCTCAACTTCGTCGAGAGTAACCCGATTCCCGTGAAGACGGCGCTCGCGCTTATGGGGATGATTCAGCCGAACTTCCGCTTGCCGATGTGCCCGATGGAAGCGGCCAACCGCGGCCTCCTCGCCGCCGAACTCAAGCATCTGGGGCTGATAAGTTGAGCGGGAAACGCGGGAGCGAGAGATGGCCAAGATAAGAACCGCCGTCCTCGGCGCCACGGGAACGGTGGGGCAGCGTTTGGTGACGTTGCTGGCGCGCCACCCGTGGCTCGAGCTCGTCGCCGTCGCGGCCTCGCCGGCGTCGCCCGGCA
>JAZGGY010000049.1:0-3280 GCA_036480675.1 bacterium
TTAGGCCGATATTGAAAGGAGGTGGTGCTTCGAGTCCAGTACTAAATGTACGTATATAGCCGGGCCCGGGGTCGGAGAGTCTAAGCTTGTTTAACGCAAAAACACAACTCCTAATTCCTCACCACGAAAGGAAGTGAGTGAAATGGCGTGGAAATCGGTTAACTGTTATCAACCCGGGAATACCACCTCGACGTGGATATTTACAGGTAGGAGAGGTGGAGACATTTCAACACACGACTGCATCGTCGTCGGGGGGACAGGGGATGCTTCTGAGCACATAAGGATCGACAGAATAGTCAGAGGCAGGCAACCGACCCGTTACTGGATCACAGTAACCAACGAATCTTCAGGGACGGCCCGGTTTAAGTTTTACGCGGAAAAGATAAACTAATGAGCTAGAAGAAAAAGCGAGAGAAAGAGGTCCACAAAATGAGAATCCATGTCGTAAAAAACGCTAAAGGTGAAGTCGTTGCAGCATTTGAGCGTGCGTCTACCGAGTCCGAAGATGTCGAACCGGAATTGTCGGAAGGCGGCGAATTAGGAGAGGTAGACGTGCCGGACGAACTCACGGAATTACCGGCGGACGACTTTATCGCACGGCTGCAAGCCGACATTAAGGCGAAAAAGCTCGAGTTTAAACCTGTAAAGAGTTAGTCTCCGGCAAACGACGCAACCGCGGTTAGTGATGGCGCGGGGATAAGTCGTGACTCGCCGTTAATCTTCGGTTTTCGGCCGAAGTTCTTTGGCGGTACGCAGGAACGGCGGTTAAACACGGATCGCTCTCCTCCCTCGGCCGCGTGAAGGCGTTGTTCCGGTAGCGGCGACGATTTAGCTTGCACAAAATCCGGCGCTATTGTATATATTTGGGCGAGGGAAAATTTACACGTGACCGGGCGGATTAAGTAACGAGGTGAGGTTTGCCCCGGGGAGAGGAAAAGAGGTCAACACTTATGCGCAGCGCCACCCGCGCGCCGCGCGTTGCGAAATACTACCCAGGTTCGGCTAAGGATCGGCCTGGGATTTTTCGTTTTCAAGTTAGCCTTTAGCTTAGAAACGAAGGGAGATAGAGATGAAGAAGGTTTTAGTTATTGCGGCGGTTATGGCGCTCGCGGCCGCGGCCTACGCCGCCTGGAATTACGAGGGCAAGTGGGGTGACTTCGGGACCGGCAACGGCCAATTCAACGGCCCCGCGGGCATCGACGCTGCCGCCGGCGGCAACATATACGTCGCCGACGTTTTCAACAACCGCGTTCAGTACTTCACCAAGAACGGCTCCTTCCTCGGCAAATGGGGTAAAAAAGGTTCCGGAAACGGCGAGTTCGAGCAACCCTTTGGCGTAGTCTTCGCCCGTAACGGCAACGTTTACGTCACCGATTACGGCAACGACCGCGTTCAGTATTTCACCAAAAACGGCTCCTTCCTCGGCAAGTGGGGCAAGAAAGGCTCCGGAAACGGCGAATTTGACGGCCTCGGCGGCTCTGCCTTCGCCTCTACCGGCGAGATATACGTTTGCGATTTGGGCAATAACCGGATGCAGTATTTTACGTCGACAGGTTCTTTCTTGCGGAAATGGGGTTCGGACGGGACCGGCCCCGGCCAATTCAACGGCCCGGCGTATTGCGCCGTAGCCTCGAACGGCAACGTCTACGTGACAGATTACTATAACCATCGCGTCCAATACTTCACCAAAAACGGCTCCTTCCTCGGCCAGTGGGGCAAGGAAGGGTCCGGGAACGGCGAATTCGTCCGTGCCGACGGCATAGGCATCGGCTCGGGCGGTAGAGTTTTCGTGGCGGACGAGGGCAACGACCGCATCCAGTACTTCACGTTGGCGGGCTCTTTCCTGGGCAAGTGGGGGAAGGAAGGGAGCGGAAACGGCGAATTCATGGAACTTGAAGACGTTTTCGTTTCGCGTACCGGCGCCCGCGTTTACGTCTCCGATATGCGCAACCACCGCGTCCAGTACTTCAACCGCGACGCGCCCGCCGTTTTCCCCGAATCGCTCGGGAAGGTTAAGGCGCTGTTCCGGTAACGGCCGCGGCGTCGGTTTCGTAGGGGCGCACAGCCGTGCGCCCGCGCGGACAAGGGGCTTAAGCCCCTTGTCGTAGGGGCCGACCTTCAGGTCGGCGCGGTACCTCACGGTCGAGGCCGCGTCGTTTACGGCGCGGTCCATCACCGGCGTAGCGCATAACGCCGCCTTCAGGCGGCGGGGAGGATACGGAAGTGGCGTTGAGTATATTATACGCCACAGCGGCGCCGCGTGAACGCGGCGTTGTAGGCCGCGGGCTGCTGAGCAACCTCGGCGTGAACGCCGAGGCCTCGGGTAGCCTCGGTTATTGGCGCCCCGGCTGCGGGCCGGCTTCAGTTACCGGAGGCCGAAGATTTCCCTTGCATTAAAGCCGGCTCTTATGTATATTTGGGCGAGGGAAGTTTAAACGTGACCGGCCGGATTAAGTAACGAGGTGAGGTTTGCGCCGGGGAGAGGAAAAGAGGTCAACACTTACGCGTTGCGCCACCCGCGCGCCGCGCGTTGCGGAATACTACCCAGGTTCGGCTAAGTGCCGGCCTGGGGTTTTTATTTAATCTTAACCCGACACGGCTCTTTGGGGGGCGCTCCTTATAAAGCAGGAGGTCGCACGATGAAAAGGGTATTAGTTATCGCAGTAGCGACCGCGCTCGCGGCCGCGGCCTACGGCGCCTGGGTTTACGAAGGCATGTGGTACGGCGAACTCCGTTTACCGAGAGGCGTAGCCGTTACGCCGAACGGTAACGTTTACGTCGTCGATTCCGAAAACCACCGCGTCCAATACTTCACCGCCACGGGTTCCTCCCTCGGCAAGTGGGGCTCGCGCGGCACGGGCAACAGCCAGTTCTATCGTCCGAGGGGCGTATCCGTTGGGCCGAACGGAAACATTTATGTCGCCGACCAAAATAACAACCGCATCCAATACTTTACCTCGAGCGGCTCCTTCCTTGGCAAGTGGGGCAAGCTCGGCTCCGGGGACGGCGAGTTTAATTATCCTGGCAGCGTAGCCGTCGCGCCGCGCGGCCGCGTTTACGTCGCCGACAGCCATAACAATCGCATTCAATACTTCACGCCGACGGGTAGCTTCCGCGGGAAGTGGGGCTCGTCGGGTACGGGCAACGGCCGATTCGATTATCCCCGTGATTTAGGCATTGCGCCTAACCGCAACGTTTATGTGGCTGATACTCATAACTACCGTATACAATAATTCACCGCCGCTGGGTCCTTCCTCGGCAAGTGGGGCTCACGTGGGGG
>JAZGGY010000050.1:0-9976 GCA_036480675.1 bacterium
AGATATTTATTACCACGGGTTTCGGGACGTTCAAACGTACGGTCGATGCCGGGCTCGGCTGGGATACGATATGGGCGAACGGTACTAATAATATTAGTGGGGTTTGTTGGCTCGACGGCGAGAGGGGTTTTTTCGTCGGTAATAATAACAAGATCGCTAAAACGGTCGACGGCGGCGATACGTGGGACGTCTGCGCTTTCGACAACCGGTACCGTTATTGTTATGCGGGCGCGGTATGTTTCGTTACCGCGGACACGGGTTGGGTGGCCGGCCGAGCGTCGGCAGGGCGCAATCAAACGAGTAGGCCGTTGATAAAGAAGACTACTGACGGCGGCGCTACCTGGGTGGAACAAATGATCGGGGGAGATTTCTACGTACGGGAGTTCGAATTTTTCGACGCCCGTCGCGGTTGGGCTATGGGTAGTTACGAAGCTACGCGCGAACAAGCCATATACTACACGGACGACGGCGGCGCGACGTGGCGGAAGTGTTCGTTACCTGACCCCGGACTGCGTTTAACGGATATCGCCGCCGTGGGTCCCCGGGCAGCCTGGGCTTCTCACTTTAACGGGCCCGGGTACCTACTGCGTACAACCGACGGGATTAATTGGGATAATTTCGAAACCGGCGTCCCCGGTCCTTATAAACAGCTCGTGTTTCCCGATTCGGCCCACGGCTATGCCGCGGGCTCGAAGCTGATTAAAACGACGGACGGCGGCGCGACGTGGCACGAGGTAACGACGGCGCCGGCCGGTCCGTACGACTTCATGTCGTTCGCGGACAAGGACCACGGCGCGCTGGTCGGTAAACAAGCTGATGAAATCTACCGCACCGCCGACGGCGGCCTTACTTTCCATAATATTTCCGCCGGTATGGACGTGACCGCGGAACACGTTATCGGCGAGCGCTTGGGGTGCGAGAGGCCGGACGAGATAGTCATAATCGGCGGCCATTTCGATTCCGCATCGGACCAAGAACCTTCCTTGGTTCCCGGCGCCGAGGATAACGCTTCGGGGACGGCGTGCGCCATGGCCGCGGCCCGGGCGTTTAGAAATACGTCTTTTAAACGGACCGTCCGGTACGCGGCTTTTAACGGCGAGGAGCACGGTAGTGTTCGGGGTAGCCAGGTGTATGCCGAGGCGTGCGCCCGGAAGGGCGAAAATATCGTAGCGATGCTCAACGCCGATATGGTTTGTTATGACGAGGACGCTGGGGACCGCGACGATTACGCGGTCGATTACGACCAGTACGAGTGGTTGTTTAATTATCTTAAAGCCGCCGGGGGTTTGTACGGGAATAATCTGATTTACGAAGAAGGAAGCTGCGGCGGTAGCGACCAGCAGTCGTTTTGGAACGTCGGTTACGCGGCGTTGGCCGTCATCGAGGGCAAGGTCGGCGGGGGCGGCAGTATGGAATACCCCTGGTACCACACGTCCGAAGACACCCTCGACAAACTCCACCCGGCCCTCGGCGTCCGCTTCGTCCGCGACTATGCGGCTATGCTGGCGCACCTCGCCGGCGTGGGCGATTATGCATTCGAGCCGGAGCCGCCAGGTAAGGCCGTCACGCCGTTCGCGCGCCCCTTCGCCGTCTACCCGAACCCGTATAGCTTCGCTGCGTCTACCGGCGGTGTGAGCTTCGTCGGCGTAAAGTCGCCCGCTACTATAGAGATATACGACCTCGCCGGCCGGTGCATAGGCCGGGAGGAAGTGGCCGCCGGCCGCGACGAGTGCGTGTGGCGGCCCGCGACGCCGGAAGGTGAAACGCTGGCCCCCGGCGTATACTTATACTGTGTCGACGGGCGAGAGCAGAAAAAGGCCGGTAAAATCGTCGTCGCGAGATAAGCAGGCGGCACAGACCTTGAAGCGGCCGGGCCCGCGGCGAGCGGCCCCGGTTTTGTTCTATTGACCGCCGCCGTAGAATATCGTCTAATATTGGTAGAAAGTAGGTATATCCATGAATAGGATAATTATGGCGGCCGTCGCGGCCGCAATATAAGGCGCGGCGGCCTTCGCTCTGCCGGGCGATGTCGTCGTACTTTCGGCGAAGGACGTTAGGCCCGACGAGGCCGCGGCGTTTTATTATTTGGGCACGTGCGCGGCGGGATATCTGTATAACGGCTCGAGCGCCGCGGTAGGCCGCGCGGCTCCCTACCGCGTGCTGGACCGCGACGCCCGGTCCAAGAATTATTATATCGTATGGGCGCCGGCGTGGGTGGGCCTTACGCCGGCGGCTTTCGAACACCTCGGCGCGGCGGTTCGCCTTTCGGAGTACGAAATACTGGTCGGTTTGGAACGCGGCCTGGGCCTGGGCGCCCTCCGCGCCGTCGAGCACCGCATTGAATTAATCAAGCTCGAGCCGGTTACGCCCGTCGACTGGACCTACGACGGCGAGGCGCCGCCGACGAAGAAGGACCCCCGCATCGAGGGGGCCATAAATACCATAACGGAAGCGGAGTACGCCGGGTATATTAAGCAGCTGCAGGATTTCAAGACGCGATGCACGGAAACCGACGGTTGTGACGCCGCGCGGGATTATATACGCAATTTTTTTGCCCTTCAGAATTTAGACTCCACGTTTTTCCCTTTCGAAACCGGCATTAGAGTCGAGGGCGCGCACTACGTCGACGAAAAGGGTGTTATATACGTAGATACGGATGAGGACATCTTTAAGAGGACGCGGGATAGCGGCGTTTCGTGGGTTTCTTTCTACGTTAAGGGGGCGCACGCGATGGGTGATTCGTTTTGGGTCGACGAGAACGTAGGTTTTGTAAAGAAAAGACGAGATAGGACCGACACGTTGGCCCGGACGATAGACGGCGGTCATACCTGGGAGAACGTAAAGATAAGCCCCGCTGAACCCGGCGCCGAGTTTGAAATCGGGGACTGGTTTTTCGTTTCACAGAATACCGGGTGGGTCGGCGGTTGGAAATACGCCCCCGGGAGTCGCGCGGCGCCGTTCTTTCTTAAAACATCCAACGGCGGCAAAACCTGGCTTAAGCTGAAACCGCCCGGAGGTTTTGCGCCCGGGTTAATACGCGCCTTCGACGAAGACCGCCTCTGGGTCGGCGGCGGGTTCAATCTTTATTATTCTAACGACGGCGGCGATAGTTGGCGTATTTGTGAGGGAGCGGTAAATATGGTGGGCGATATCGCCCCGGTATCGCCGCGCGAGGCTTGGGGCGCCATCGGCACTTCTAGTCTGGTCCGAACGAAGGACGGGATTACGTGGTCGTTAGTGCCGACGGGAGTTGAAGTCGCTTTTTCGCAAGTGGAGTTTCCGGATCGCGCCCACGGTTACGCTGCCGGGAAGGCCTTTGTGGCTACCAGCGACGGCGGCGCTACCTGGCGCGAGCGGCAGGGCGCGCCTTCTTTAACGTGCGACGTTTTGTCTTTTGCGGGTAAAGAACGCGGTATATACGGCGGTACTAAGTCCCAGGAACTTTATCGTACGGACGACGGCGGCAGAAGCTTTACGGATATATTTAATAACATCGACTTCCTTGCCGAGAACGTTATCGGCGAACGGCGCGGCGGCGGTAAAGGGGAAGAAATCGTAATCATAGGCGGCCATTTCGATTCGGGTTTCGGCGATATGTACCCGTCGCTGGCGCCGGGCGCCGAGGACAACGCCTCCGGCACGGCCTGCGCCATGGCCGCGGCACGCGCGTTTAGGAACATGTCTTTCGAGAGGACCGTTCGCTATTTGGCTTTCGGCGACGAGGAGAACGGTTTAGTAGGGAGCCGGTATTACGCCCAGGAATGCGCTCGCCGCGGCGAGAAGATCGTCGCGGTACTGAACGCCGACATGGTGGCCTATGACGAAGAAAGCGGCGCTCGTGACGACTTCACCGTAGGTTATGGCGGCGGGGAGGATTGGTTATTCGAATATCTGGTAAAAGTCGGCCGGCTTTACGGCGGCAAATTGATTTACGATCCGCACAGCGAATATATTAGCGATGACCGTTCTTTCGGCATGGCCGGTTACGACGCTATAGGCGTTATCGAGGGCGATAAAGGGACGGGCGGCATCACGGGTTACCCCTACGCCCACTCTACTGAAGATACCTTGGACAAACTGCACCCCGCGCTCGGCGCGCGCTTCGTCCGCGACTACGCGGCTACGCTGGCGCACCTCGCCGGCGTGGGCGACTACCTCTTCGAGCCGGAGCCGCCCGGTAAGGCCGTCACGCCGTTCGCGCGCCCTTTCGCCGTTTACCCGAACCCTTACTGCTACGCGACATCCGCCGGCGGCGTGAGCTTCGTCGGCGTCAAATCGCCGGCGACGGTGGAGATATACGACCTGGCCGGCCGGCGCGTAGGCCGGGAGGAAGTGGCCGCCGGTCGCGACGAGTGCGTGTGGCGGCCCGCGACGGCGGAAGGTGAAACGCTGGCCCCCGGCGTATACTTATACCGTGTCGACGGGCAAGAGCAGAAGAAGGCCGGTAAAATCGTCGTCGCGAGATAGGAGGGGCGATATAAATTTCGAAACGGACGGGCCCGCGGCGAGCGGACCCGGTTTTGCCCTCTTGACCGCCGCCGTAGAGTATCGTTTAATATTGGTAGAAAGCAGGGATGTACATGAATAGGATGATTATTACGGCCGTCGCGGCCGCAATATACGGCGCGGCGGCCTTAGCGCTGCCGGGCGACGTCGTTGTGCTTTCGGCGAAGGCCGTCGGGCCGGACGAGGCCGCGGGGTTTTATTATTTAGGCTCGTGCGCGGCGGGATATCTATATAACGGCTCGAGCGCGGCGGTAGGCCGCGCGGCGCCGTACCGCGTGTTGGACGACCAAGGCCGCGGCAAATATTACTTCCTCGTTTCGCCACCCGGGCGGACGGCGCTGACGGCGACGGATATGGCGACGGTGGGCGACGTTCAGCGGCTCGGCGACGATTACCTGCTGGCGGTCGCGGCCCCGGGCGACGTCGGCATCTTGTTGGCTATGGAGCCGCGCCTTCGCATCCGCGAGCTGCGGCCTACGACGCGCGTGGCGTGGAGGGGCGCGGCCGAGACGCCGCCCAAGAAGAAGAACCCCCGAATCGAAGCCGCGATCAACACCATCACGGCGGAGGAATACGCGGGGTATATCGGGAAACTCCAGAGTTACGGGACGCGCTATTCCTTTACGCCCCAAATGGAGGGGGCGCGCAACTGGCTCCGCAACTGGTTCGCGGCGCAGAACCTGGACGCCGATTGGCACGCGTTCGCGTGCGGCCGGTACGAGGCCGCCCATTACCCGGAGGCGGGCGGCAATATCTACCTCGACGATTACCATTGTATGGTCCGGCGCTCCCGCGACGGCGGCGCTAGCTGGGACACCCTCCGCCCCGCCAAGGGGACAGCCGGGTATTATTATAACCCGCCGCTGTGCTGGTGGTTCGACGGCGACAAGGGATTATTCGCCGGCATCGACGGTTACGTCGCGCTCACCGCGGACGGCGGCGATTCGTGGCAATACGTAAAATACGCCGTACCCCCGTCGGGAGGTTTCCTTGTGACCCGCGGCGTAGCGTTCGCAACGCGGGAAATCGGTTGGCTTAGCTACACCGGATATAAGCCCGTGGGCGGCGGCAGTTATTCCGGGACTTCGTACGTGCTAAAGACGGAAAACGGCGGCCGGAGCTGGCGCGAGGTGGGGTGGAGTATTTGGGGTTTCCACCGCTTGGCCTCGTACGACGCGAGGCGGATGTGGGCGCTGCACTACGCCGTCGGCTCGGGTACGCGTTTCTATTACTCAAACGACGGCGGCCAAACGTGGCGCGCGTGCGTCGCGCCGATAAGTTCGCAGGAGTACGTATTTGACGCCGCGGCGGTAGGCCCCCGCGAGGCCTGGGGCGTTACGACCTACGGCCGCGTCCTCCGCACTACCGACGGCGTGAACTGGCAGGAAGTCGACACCGGCTTCACGGGCGACTTCCGGCAAGTAGAGTTCCCGACGGCTACCCGCGGCTACATCGGCGGCGACCCGTTGATCAAGACCGACGACGGCGGCCGAACCTGGGCCAGGGTCAAGGCCGCGCCGGCGTTCGAGTACGTGGCTATGGCCTTCGCCGACGCGAGGCACGGCGTCATCGCCGATAACTACGGCGACGCCGTCTACCGCACCGACGACGGAGGCTTGAGCTGGACCGACATATCGGGCGGCCTTAACGTCCCCGAGTACAACGTCGTAGCCGAGCGCAAGGGGACCGAGAAGCCGGACGAAATAATCATCGTGGGCGGCCACCACGACTCTATTTCCACCGAGCGTCCCTGGGTCTGTCCGGGCGCGGAGGACGACGCCTCCGGGACCGCGGTCGCGATGTGCGCCGCCCGCGCCTTTCGCAACCTCAACTTCAAACGCACGGTGCGGTTCATGGGGTTCGGCGACGAGGAGGCCTATCTCCTCGGCAGCGAGGCCTACGCCAAGGAGTGCGCCGAAAAAGGCGAAAAGATAATAGCCGTCCTCAACGCCGATATGGTGAGCTACGACGAGGAGGAAGGCTCGCGCGACGACCTGATGGTGGGCGCTCCCGACGACGCGGCCTGGTTAGTGACGTACCTTAAGGCCGTGGGCGGCCTTTACGGCCAGAAGCTGATATACGAATGGGACGGCGATTGGGTCAGCGACGACTGGTCGTTCATAAAAGTCGGGTACGCGGCGCTGGGCGTCATCGAGGGCGACGTTGGCGAGGGCGGCAGCCAGGAATACCCGTGGTACCACACGCCCGAGGATACGCTCGACAAGCTCCAGCCGGCGTTCGGCGCTCGCTGCGCCCGCGACCTCGCCGCGACGCTGGCCCACCTGGCGGGCGTGGCCGGGATCTTCCCCGAGCCGCCGCCGCCCGGGACCGGCGCCGTCCCCTTCGCCCGGCCCTTCGCCGTATACCCGAACCCGTATAGCTTCGCCGCGACTATTGGCGGCGTGAGCTTCGTCGGCATTAAGTCGCCGGCGACGGTGGAGATATACGACCTGGCCGGCCGGTGCATAGGCCGGGAGGAAGTGGCCGCCGGCCGCGACGAGTGCGTGTGGCGGCCCGCGACGCCGGAAGGTGCAACGCTGGCCCCCGGCGTATACTTATACCGGGTAGAGGGGCAAGACCAGAAGGAAGCCGGCAAAATAGTCGTCGCTAAGTGACGGGGGCCGCGGTTTTTTAACCGAAAGGGGCCGCCGTGTGCGGCCCTTTCTTATTTCTCTTGACCGGCGGCTTAGAGTATCGTTTAATATAAGTAGAAGGTAGGCATATATATGAACAGGATGATAATTGCGGCCGTCGCGGCCGTGGTATTTAACGCGGCGGCTTTTCCTTTGCCCGGCGAGCTGGTCGTGATTTCCGGTAAAGAGGTCCGGCCCGACGAGGCGGCGGGGCTTTATTATTTAGGTTCGTACGGCGCCGGATACTTATATAACGGCTCGAGCGCGACGTTGGGCCGTGTCGCGCCGTATCGCGTCCTCGACCGGGGCGCCCGGCGTAAGGATTATTATGTCGTGTGGCTGCCGGAGGGCGCCGCGGTTACGGCCGCCTCGTTCGGTCACGTCGGCGACGCCGTGCGCCTTTCCGACAATGAAATACTGGTGGGTTTAGCCGACGGGATGGGCGCCGGGGCGCTTCGGGCCGCGGCCCCGGGCGTGGAGCTCGCCAAACTCGAGGCCGTCACGCCGGCGGATTGGCGCTACGACGGCGAACGCCCGCCGGCCAAGAAAGGCCGCCGCGTCGCCGCGGCCGTCGCGACGATCACGGCCGAGAGCTACGGCGGCCATATTAAGACGCTGCAGAACTTCAAGAGCCGTTTTACCGATTCGTTCGGTTACGACGGCGCGCGGATATACGTCTTCAATTTCCTCGGCATGCACAATCTGGAGGCGTCGTACTTCCCCTTCGAGTTCGGCAATTTCACGCGCGTCTATTATCCGGACGCGGGCGGCGCCATGTACGTCGATACGACGTACCAGATCATCAAGAAAAGCGCCGACCACGGCGCGACGTGGAGGACCATCGGCGCGGCGGGAATTGACGACGTCGCCGGCGCGTTCTGGCTCGACGGCCTGACGGGTTTCGTCGCCGGCTACAACGGCATATTGTCGCGAACGACGGACGGCGGCCATACGTGGTCGACGGGCCGCATCGGCTCGGCGCCGTCGCTTACGTACAAGGCCGCCGCGATTGGTTTCGCGACCGCGGAGGTCGGGTGGGTCGGCGGCACGTCGTATAAAAAGGGCTTGCCGTACGGCGAGTTCTTCGTCAAGACGATCGACGGCGGCCGCACGTGGTCGAACCAAAAGGCCCCGGCGGATTTCCGGGTGCGGCGGCTGGCGTTGGCCGACGCGCGGCACGGTTGGGCCGGCGGCCCGAACGGCATCGTCTATACGGCTGACGGCGGCTCGAGCTGGCGGAAATGCGACACGCCGTCGTCTTTGGGAGATTTCGTGGCCGCGGCGCCGCGCACGGCGTGGGGGACGGACGACTACGGCCGCGTGTACAAGACGACGGACGGCGTCAATTGGCGGCGCGTCGACGTGGGCGTGGCCGGAGCCTATTGGCGCATAGCCTTCGCGGACGCGGCCCACGGCTTTGCGATAGGCGACAAGTTTGTCCGCACCGTGGACGGCGGCTCGAGCTGGCAGGAGCTGGCCAAGCCCCCTATCGCCGGCTGCAACATCTTCTCGTTCGCCGACGAAGGCCACGGCGTCGTGGGATATTCGTTCGGCCAGCAACTCTACCGGACCGACGACGGCGGCAAGAGCTTCGTGGACATCTCCGCGAATATAGATTTATCCGCCGAGAACGTAATCGGCGAACGCCGCGGCCTCGAGAAGCCGGACGAAATCGTTATCATCGGCGGCCATCTGGACTGCGTATCCGAATTCCCGCTCACCGACGCGCCGGGCGCCGAGGATAACGCCTCCGGCGTGGCAACCGCGCTCGCGGCCGCCGCGGCGCTCCGGAACCTTTCGTTCAAGCGGACGGTCCGGTTCGTCGCTTTCGGCGGCGAGGAGAGCGGCCTCTTCGGCAGCCGGGCGTACGCCGAGTACTGCGCGCGAAAAGGTGAGAAGATAAACGCCTTCCTCAACGCCGACATGGTTGGCTACGACGAGGAGTACGGCGCCCGCGACGACTACGGCGTCGCGTACGGCAAATATCCGTGGCTCTTCGACTACATTAAACGTATAAACTCGTTGTACGACACCGGCATGATATGCGAGCGCTTCGAGTACGGCGGTAGCGACCACAGACCCTTCTGGGACCGCGGCTACGCGGCGCTCGCCGCGATCCACGGCCGCGCCACCACCGCCGGCGGCCAGGGGTATATCTGGTACCACAGCACCGAGGATACATTCGATAAAATAAGTCCGGACGTGGGCGCGCGTTTCTCCCGGGACTACGCCGCGACGTTGGCCCACTTGGCGGGCGTGGCCGGGACCTTCCCCGACCCGCCGTTGCCGGAGAACCCCGTGGCGAAATTTAAGCGTCCCTTCGCCGTGTACCCCAACCCTTATAGCTTCGCTGCGTCTACCGGCGGCGTGAGCTTCGTCGGCATCAAGTCGCCCGCGACGGTGGAGATATACGACCTCGCCGGTCGGCGCGTAGGCCGGGAGGAAGTGGCCGTGGGCCGCGACGCGTGGGTGTGGTCGCCCGCAACGGGCGACGGGGCCCTCGCGCCGGGCGTATACCTCTACCGCGTCGAGGGGCAAGAGCAGAAAAAAGCGGGAAAAGTAGTAATCATGAAGTAGACGCGCTCGCCTTTTGGGTAGCGATTAAGCCGACCTGTTGAGAAAAGGCCGGCTTTTTTGCGTCTTGACAACCGGTGGCTGAGGTAGTTTAATATATATGAAGAAGGGAGGTTCGGGATGAAAAAGCTGAAAAACCTGGTCGTTGCGGCCTTTCTTTTGGTCGCGGCGGCGTACGCTTTGCCCGGCGAGCTCGTCGTCGTATCCGATAAGGAGGTCCGGCCCGACGAAGCGGCGGGGTTTTATTATTTGGGCTCGTGCGC
>JAZGGY010000051.1:0-6980 GCA_036480675.1 bacterium
GGCCAGGAAGACGCCGTCGGTGGTCGTCGAGACCGGGGCGAGCTTGGCGTGCTTCTCGGTGAAGAACCCCTCCGCGCCGCAGCTGATGCCGAAGGTGCGCCGGACCGCCTCGGCGTCCTCGCGCGCCTCGAGCCCGGTGGCCAGCACCACCATGTCGACGGGGACCCGCCGGTACGCGCCGATGAGCGTATCCTCGCAGCACAAGACGAGTTTGCCTAACTCCGCCGGCCGCTCGGCGACGTCGGTGACCTCGGCGCCGCGGCCGCGGACGAAGAGGACGCCCTCCTCCAACAGCCGATCGTAGAACTCCTCGTAACCTTTTCCGAACGAGCGCATGTCTATGTAGAACTGGAATACCTCGGCGTCGGTCTTCTCCTTGAGGAGGTGGGCGAACTTGAGCGAGTACATGCAGCACACCCGCGAACAGTACCTGTTATAGTTTTTATCGCGCGAGCCGACGCAGTGAAGGATGGCGATGGACTTGGGTCTCTCGCCGTTCTCCATGAGGGTTTCGCCTTCGGTGTAGCCGTCGGCCCGGTTCATAAGCTCGAACTCCGGGGCCGAGATAACGTTGGGCAGCATCCCGTAGCCCAACTCCCGGATGCGGCGCGGGTCGAAGTTCTTGAAGCCGGTGGCGAGGATTATCGTCCCGACGTCGAGCTCGAGCTCCTCCTCGGCGGCGTCGAGGTCGATGGCCTCCTTGGGGCAGATGTCCTCGCAAATACGACACGCGTCCAATCCGTTTTCTTCTTGCGTGAAGTGGATGCACTGCGTCTTGTCGACGTAGGGGACGTTGGGAACGGCCTGCTTGATGGGGACCTTGACGGCGGCGTTGGGCGCGAGCGTCAACTCGTCGTGGACTATTTCGCGGCCCAGCCGGTCGACGGCCGTTATGGCGCCGGTGGGACATACCGAGGCGCAGGCGCCGCAGGCGATGCAATCGTCCGAGGGACGGCCGAAGGGCGGCGCGATCTCGGCGTCGGCTCCGCGCTCGACCAGGCCTATCGCGAACGCCTGCACGCGCTGCTCGCAGATGCGGTAGCAGAGGCCGCACAGGATGCACCTCTTCGGCTTGGCCTCGACCCCGAACTCCTCGGCCCCCTCCGCCTCGGCCGTCGCGGGTTCCTCCGGCTCGACGGCGAAACGCGATTTCTCAAGGCCGAACTCCTTCGCCATCTCCTGCAGGACTTCGGCGTCGGGCGCGCGGGCCAGCAAGAGCTCGAGCAAGATTTTTCGGGCCGCGCGGACGTCGTCGTCGTCCGTAACGACTTTCATCCCGTCCGTCGACTGCAGCGTACACGAGGTAGTTAGGTGGGAGGCGCCGTTCTCGGACACTTTTACGGTGCACATCCGGCACGCGCCGTAGGGCTCGAGGAACGGCACGTAACACAACGTCGGGACGTCGACGCCGGCATCCTTACAAGCCTGCAGGACGGTAGTGCCCTCTTCTACCTCGGCCACCTGATCGTTAATCGTTAACCTAACCATCTTGCCTCCTAAGGGGCAGGATATTTATTGCTTCCGCTTCTACGCCGAAGTGGCGTCGCACCGCAGGCAACGTTTGGCCTCGTCGACCGCTTGTTCGTCCGAGAGGCAACGCTCGACTTCGTCGAAGTTTTTCACGCGGTCCGGCGCCGAGTGACAGGGGACGCCGGGCCGGTGGACGATGGTCGCCAGTTCCTCGTCGGTCATCTGGTAGGTCGGTACTTCGACCGTCGGCCGGGTGGGCTCGTACGTCGGCCGGAGCGGCTCCCCGCGTAAGTACTTATGGATTATTTCCGCGGCGAGCTTACCGTGGCCCATCGCTCCCGTCACGGTCCACGGCCCGGTTACGACGTCGCCCCCCGCGAAGACGTCCGGCGCCGTAGTCTGCAGCGTCTCCCCGTCCGCCACTATCGTCTTCCACTTGGAAACTTCGACCGCGTCGGCGCCCTCCAGGCAGGTGAGGTCCGGCTCCTGGCTGATGGCCGGTATCAACGCGTCGAGCTCGAGGGTAAACTCCGAACCCTCGATCGGAACGGGACGCCGCCTGCCGCTGGCGTCGACGTCGCCCAGCTCCATCTTCAAACACTCCACCGCCGTTACGCGGCCGTCTTCCGTGATGACTCTCTTGGGCGCCACGAGCAAGTGAAGCTTTATGCCCTCGTCGAGCGCGGCCTCGATCTCCTCGTCCTGAGCCGGCATCTCCTTGCGCGTGCGGCGGTACAAGATGTGGACGTCGGAGGACCCCATCCGCAGCGCGGTGCGCGCGGCGTCGACGGCCGCGTTGCCGCCGCCCACCACGCCGACCATTTCGCCCGGCTTGTCGCCCCGCCCCAGGTTGACCTCCCGCAGGAACGCGACGGCGTCCACCACGCCCTTCGCCTCCTCGCCCTCTACGCCGAGCTTGAGGCCGGTATGGGCGCCGGTGGCGACGAAGAACGCCTTGTACCCCCGGGCGCGGAGTTCGTCCAGCGTGACGTCCTTGCCCACAGCGGTGTTGGTCTCGATCTTCACGCCCGCCCGCTTCACGTTCTCGATCTCGAATTCCAGAATGTCGCGCGGGAGGCGGTACTCCGGGATGCCCACGGCCAACATACCGCCGGGTACTGGCAAGGCCTCGAACGCCGTCACCTCGTAACCCTGCAGCGCGAGCTGGTACGCGCACGTGAGGCCCGCCGGGCCGGAGCCGACCACGGCCACCTTCTCGCCGTATTTCCTGGCCGGCGCTTTCCTCGGCCGGCCGTTCTTATTCTTGGCGTAATCGGCCACGAAACGCTTCAGCGCCCGAATCGCGATCGGGTCGGCCGAGTCGCCGGAGGTGCATTTGAACTCGCACGGGTAATCGCACACGCGGCCACAAATTCCGGCGAAAGGCGAGGCGTTCGTTATAACCTCGTACGCCTTGTCGAAACGCCCCTGGGCGATATAGCCGATGTACGCCGGCGGGTCCATGCCGACCGGACATACGTGGTGGCACGGCGCCGAGACCAGCGCCTTACATACCGCGCCGGGACAGCGCTTCTCGTTGATATGGGCTTCGTACTCGTCGCGGAAGTAACGCAGCGTGGCGAGTACCGGATTGGGGGCCGCCTGACCCAGGCCGCAGAGGGAAGTCTGTTGGATCGCCGTGCCGAGTTCCTCCAACGTGTCGAGGTCCTCCATGGTACCCTGGCCCTTGGTGATCCGGTCCAGGATCGCCAGCGCCGCCGGGACGCCGTCGCGGCAAGGCGTGCAACGGCCGCAGGACTCGTCGCGGTTGAATTCCATAAAGTACTTGGCCATGTCCACCATACAAGTATGCTCGTCCATGACGATCATACCGCCGGACCCGACCATCGCGCCCGCCTCGGTCAACTTCTCGTAGTCCAAAGGCAGGTCCAGCAATTGGCCGGGGACGCAGCCACCCAAGGGGCTCCCAATCTGCACGCCCTTAAAACTTCGGTCGGTGGCGATCCCGCCGCCCATGCCGAATATTACGTCCCACAACGCGGTACCCATCGGGACTTCCACTAAACCGTTATTTCTAACCTTGCCGGCGAGCGAGACAACCTTCGTTCCCTTACTGCCCTCGGTGCCGAGCGCGCTGTACCATTCGCCGCCGCGGTCGAGAATAACGGGGATGTTGGCCCACGTTTCAACGTTGTTGACGACCGTCGGTTTATCGAAGAGACCTTTTTCCGCGGGATAAGGCGGCCGCAACCGCGCCATACCTCTTTTCCCTTCGACCGCGTTGATGAGCGCCGTCTCCTCGCCGCACACGAAGGCCCCGGGGTCGCGCGCGACACGGATATCGAAATCGAGCCCCGTACCTAAAATGTCGTCGCCCAGGACGCCGTACTCGCGCATGGTCTCTGTCGCCGCCGTAACGATTTCGCGCACCCTTTCGTATTCGTGTTTTATATAGACAAGCCCCTCTTTAGTGTTGCCCACGGCGTACGCGCAAACGATCATACTCTCGAGAACGGAGTACGGGTCGCCCTCGAGGACCGACCGGTCCATATACGCGCCCGGGTCGCCCTCTTCGCCGTTGCAGATAATATACTTGACGTCGTCGGGGGCCTCCCGTACGAATTGCCATTTACGGCCGGTGGGGAAACCGGCGCCGCCGCGGCCGCGCAAGCCGGACTTCGCAACTTCCGCGATTACCTCCTCCGGCGTCATCTGCGTCAGCGCCTTCAACAGCGGATACAGGCCGCCGCGCGCGACGTATTCCGGGAGCGACGTCGGCTTGATAAAGCCGCAATTGCGCGTAACCAATTTGTATTGGCCGTTATAAAACGGGACCTCCTCCATGAGCGGGATACCGTCGTACTTGCCGTTCGTACTGCCCAACTTATATTTAACTTCCTCGTCCCCGAGAAATAGGTATTCGCCCTCCAGACGGAACAACGCTTTATCCTCGACGACGCGGCCTTCCTTAAGCGCTCTAACAAGCTCGGGAGTGTCCTCGGTCGTTATATTTTTGTACACGACGCGAGGCGCGCCGGGTACCCAAACGTCCACGAGGGGCTCCATTTCGCAAAACCCCAAACAGCCCGTGGCCGCCAACGTGGCGTCCAGTTCCTCGGTTTCGACCCGGGACAAGAGGTCCAAAAGCACCTCCGAAGCACCCCTCGCAATACCACACGTAGGCGACCCTACGTTTATCCTTATCCTTTCCGGGTACAAAGCCTCGCGACCTTGCGACTTTAAATCATCGAGGTCTTTCGTGCTCGTAATCCTCATAGCTCATCACCTTCGCGGAATACACGCCTTTAAGGCCGATAGAAACGGGGCAAGCTGTTATTCGCCGCCTTCTTCCACCGCTTTCTTAAAGGTCGTAATTATCTCCCGAGCCTTCGCGAGCGTCACGTGACCGAAATATTCGTCGCCCACGGATACCGTGGGCCCGTGGGCGCAATTGCCGAAACAGTGAACGCTCTCGAGCGAGAACGAGCCGTCCTCCGTTGCCCCGCCCGGCTCGACGCCGAGTTCGCCAATCACGGCCTCCAGGATGCTCCGCGAGCCGCGGACGATACAAGCCGTCCCGGTGCATACCCTGACGTGGTAGCGCCCCTTGGGCGCGGAGCTGAACGCGTTGTAGAACGTCACCACGCCGAGGAGCCGCTCGAGCGGGACCTCCAATCTCTCGGAGATCATCTCCAAAACTGCTTCGGGGACGTAATCGAACTCGTCCTGAACGTCAAGGAGCAACTCCATTACGCGGCCGTCCCTCTGGCGGAAGTCCTCCACCAGCGTCTCGGCCCTTTCCATGTCTACTGCCATATCTCATCCTCCCGCGACCGCGGTACCGGCCTGGAGTTATCCGCCCGCCGCGGCCCGGATTTTTTCTTTTTCTTCCAGCTTCTTGGCTTTGATCGTCGTCCCCTCCACCGCCACGATCAGCTTGGACGGGTAGGGGATGCGCGGACAGTTCTCCCAACAATCGCCGCAGCTGTTGCATTTTTCGAGGTCGACGCACCGCGCTTTCTTCTTGACCGTAACTTTAAAGTTGCCGACGAAGCCGTCCACGTTCGTAACTTCGGAGTACGTGAGGAGCTCAATGTTGGGGTGTACGCCCACGTCGACCATTTTGGGCGTCAGGATGCAGGCGGCGCAGTCGAGCGTGGGGAAGGTCTTGTCGAACGTCGCCATGTGGCCGCCGATGCTCGCCTCGCGTTCGACGAGATAGACCTTCTTGCCGGCGTCGGCGATGTCGAGCGCGGCCTGGATGCCGGCGATGCCGCCGCCCACGACGAGCGCCCTGGGCTGGACTTCGACCAGCGTGGGCGTCAACGGCTCCTGCAGCGCCACCCGCCGCACCTCGCCGTGCACGAGCTGCTTCGCCTTATCGGTGGCCAGGTCTCGGTCTTCCGAAACCCACGAGACGTGTTCGCGGATGTTGGCCATAGCGAACAGGTACGGGTTGAGGCCGGCGTCGGCGCAGGTCCGCCGGAACGTCCGCTCGTGCATCAGCGGCGAACAGGAGGCGACGACGACGCGGTTAAGGCCCAGCTCCCGGATGTCTTGCTTGATAAGCTCCTGGCCGGGCTCGGAACACATAAACTGGTATTCCCGCGCCACCGCTACGTCCGGCAGGCTGGCGGCATCCGCCACCACCGCCGGCACGTCCACCATACCCAGGATGTTGTGGCCGCAGTGGCATATGTAGACGCCGATTTTCGGCTCTTCCTCTTCGCCGGTTTTGGGTTCCTCTTCCGCCACCATAATTACCTCCGCCTCAGACTATCTTCGCCAACAAGGCGTCGGCGGACACCCTGTGGTCGTCGATCTCGAGGTCGCCGGGCGGGATGCCCATGGCGAGCCCCACGACTTGCGTGAAGTACAATATTGGGATATTGAACTCGTCGTTCCAATATTCGCCCGCTTCCTTCTGGAAGTTATCGAGGTTGAACTGGCAGAGCGGGCAACAGGTTACGACGGCATCGGCCCTGTTATCCTTGGCGGACTTGAGCAACAGGCCGATCATCCGCGCCGCGATCTCCGGTTGCGTGGTAATAAAAGTCCCGGCGCAGCATTTAGTCTTCACCGGGTAGTAAGCCACCTGCGCGCCCAGTAACTTTAAATAGTCGTCGAATTTGGTGGGCATGTCGTAGTGGTCGAACTCGTTCTTGGGCCGCACTATTTGGCAGCCGTAGTACGGCGCCAACCTCACCATCTCTAAATCCTTGGTGATCCTGGATTTAAGTAATTCTTCCGGAACGTCGTTGACGTACACGTCGAGGAGGTGACGAACGTTGACGTTGCCTTCGTAGCGGAGGCCGGCGGCGGAGAGCGCGCTGTTGACGCGACCGAACAACTTCGGGTCCTCGGCCATGTAGTCTACGGCGTTGTTGAGGACCGCGAAGCACGCGCTACACGGCGCGACGACCTGGGCGCCCCCGTCCTCCGCGGCCTTCTCCGCGATCGCGAGGTTGCGGCTCGCGATGGAGAATGCTTCGACGTGGTCGTACGACATGTAGGCCGTGGCGCCGCAGCAGTTCCAGTCCTCGATCTCC
>JAZGGY010000052.1:0-2049 GCA_036480675.1 bacterium
ATAATTAGTCTTCGCCCTTCAGGTTGCGTAACTTCCGTGTAAGTTGACGCGTTTACGATAAAGCTTTCTTTAACGCCCAAGTTTACTATATATAACGTATTATTTCAATTGTTTTTTCGACGTTATATTTATACTACCCCCCAGCCGGCGCTTGCCTTGGCTTATTCACGTACCCGTTGCGTAAGTTTGGGGGAGGGGAATGACGGCGACGATGCCGTAGGCGGTCAGGACATTTCGGTCCGTACTAGCGGCCTTGCCGGCCTGGGCAGGTCGTAATCGGGCACCTGCTCGAAAGTCATTTTATAGACTTCGAACGAACCGGTACGGCTCGAGACGAAGACGAGGGCGTCGCCGGCCCGGGAGAAACGGGGGTAAAGGTCGTCGCCCGGCCCCGAAGTAAGGCGGACTTTGCTCGAGCCGTCCACGTTCATGGCCCACAATTTGTACGGCCCCTCCGCGGCCTTGCCGGCGTATACGACGTAATCCCCCACGGGCGCAGGGGCCGGCATCCGGTCTTCCGTATCGGGCCCCGTAAGTCGCCGCACTTTCCCCCCCTTGAGGTCGGACGAAAATATATCCCAGTTGTCGTACCGACTCGAGGCGAAGAAGACGAGGTCGCCGCGGGCGCCGAAAACCGGCTCTATTTCGTCGTAGAAGGTCTCGGCGATAGGCCGTTCCCAGCGGCCGCGAGCCGTCATAGTCCACAAGTCGAAGTTTTCGTCGCCGCCGGTTTTGACTTTTCGCGTGGCCACGAGCTGTTGGCCGTCGGGAGAGAAGCCGGGCGCGGTGTACGCGCCGCCGCTCTTGGTTATTTGCGTAAATTCGCCGTGGACCCGTTCGCAAGTCCAGATTTCATTTCCGCCGCTCCGCCCCGAGGCGAAGGCGATGTGGACGCCGTCCGCGGAGGAGGCCGGGCCGACGTCGGGCGCCGGGGCGTACGAAACTTGCCGGAGTTTTTTACCCGCGGCGGTTATTTCGTAGAGGTGGTCGACGTCGTCTTCCGCGAAGCGGCCCGAAAATATTACGAAGCGGCCCGTGGCGTCGAGGCAGGCGATGGGAACGGCGCCGCTCCGCAGCCCTTCCGTAAGCTTGCCCACGCGCTTTACGACGAGCTCGAGCGGTTCCCCTTCCTGGGCCGGCTCGAATTCCTCGGCCGCGACGTCGTCGCGCGTCGGCACCCCCGCCTTTTCTTTTACGCCCAGGACGACCCCTCCTTCCTCCGTGACTACCAATATCGGCGGCTCGAGGTCGCTGGCCAAACGGTGGACGGCTAGCGGCCCGGCGACCAGGATCGGCACGTCGACGTATTCCGCTTCCGCCAGCTTCGCCGCCACGCCCGACGAAGCGCTTATAATTACCGGGACGACCTCGATCTCGTCGCCCACGTCGTCGGCGAGGCGTTGCAGCGGCGTCAAGGCCGCCCGGGACGTTTCGTCTTTGGGGTCGAAAATGAAAATGAGAGCTTTGCGTTTCTTGAGGCTTAAGGCGCGGAGGTTGTAGAGTTCGCCGTCGGAGGCCGGGAGTACGAGGTCCGGCAAAAGTTCGCCGGCTTTGGCTCTTCCCGCCGGCCCGGGGTCGTAACGTACGCCCAGGACCTCGGCCACCGCTAGCGGGCCGGGGACATTAGCGAACCGCCCGACGACGTCTCCCTCGCCGGTTAAGAGGAGGACCATGGGGAGCTTGCCTTCGTCGCCCAGGACTTCGAACGGGAATTCGCCCTCGCCGGCGACGATGGGGAACGGCATGCCCTCGCGGAATTTGGCCAACTTACCGCGGTCTTCGCCGTATATCGTCGCGCACGGTATTACCTCGTCGCCCAGCTCTTCGGCCAACATGCGCAGCAGCCGCAGCTGGCGACTTACCTTGGCGACGCGGGGCGACGTGAGTAGTACCACCGCCGGTTCGCCGGCGATGACGTCGTCGACGGTCCGGCCCGCGGCGTCGGTACCCCGCAACGCTTCCAAGGAAGCGCCACCGGCGCTTGCGAACGCCGCCAATACGGCGACCGCGAGCCCGTGCCACCTTTTTACGGCCATAATCGCGGTTAAA
>JAZGGY010000053.1:0-2520 GCA_036480675.1 bacterium
CATACACGGCTCGTAGACGTATCGGCCGTGGTCGTAGTAGTAGTCGTGCTCGCCCAAACTCTCGCCGTGGTCGGCCACGGCTACCACGACCGTATTCTCTCGTAAGGCCAAATCGTCAAGGGTGGCGAGCAGTTGCCCCACGTGGGCGTCCATAAACGCGACCTCGCCGTCGTATAGTCGGACTTGGGGGGCGTCGGCGTCGGTTAAGTCCCGGTACGCGTCCGGCGGTTCGTACGGCGTATGCGGGTCGAAGTAATGGACCCACAAGAAGAACGGCCTGTTTGCTGGATTTTCGAGCCAACGGAGCGCCGGCGACGTTACCTCGCCGGCTGGGCGTTGGAGGCGCGCTTTGGCGTCGATTATCCCGAACGAGCCGGCGAGACGTAGGATCGTAAGGCGGCTCAGCGCGTCGGCCGCGGCGAAGTCGTCGTCGAAGAACTCAAATCCCCGAGCGAAACCGAGCTTCGAAGAAATGGGAAAAGCCCCGACGACGGCACCGGTCCGATAGCCGCGAGAGCGGAGGACCTCGGCCACGGTGGGCGGGTCCGTCCCCAGCGGTACGCCGTTTTGCACGACGCCGTTCTCGCGCGGCGTAAGGCCGGTTAGTAGCGCCGCGTGGCTGGGCCCCGTCAGCGGCATGGGGCAATACGCGCGTTCGAAAACAAAACCCGACGCTGCCAGGCGGTCGAGGTTAGGCGTGAGGCCCGGCGGGCCGCCGTACGCGCCAAGGCGGTCGGCGCGGGTCGTGTCCATGGTGATGAGCAACAAGTTCGCGGCGTCTTCGGTGGGCTTCGTTTCGGGGGGGCCGAGGCGCAGGCTCGAGCCAACGGCGGCCACGCTTACGACCACGGCGCCGGCAAGAAGCACCGCGAACGTCGCCGCCAGCCAGCGACGGCGGATCTTGATAGGCGGCGCGAAACGTACCAGGAGCCAACATATCGCGAGCAACGCGACATCGGCGGCGAGGCTCGCCGGGTGGAGCTTAGCGGGGAGGACGTTGGCGTTTAAGTAGTACCCGCTGTAGAACAAAAGGGCCGCGGCGAAGGCGAACGTGACGCCGTCGGTGCGTTCGCCCAGGACAAGGCGCCCGGGCCGCGTCCGACGGGCCAGCGCGAATATTAGCGCAGCCGAGAATGCGACCGCGCCGGCGAGAGCGAACGCCGCAAGTGCGAGTAGGACGACGCCTCCCCGCGAAGTCGTTAGCTCGACGTCGAAAGCCGCGAGGGCCGCGGCCTCCCAAGCGCCGATAAGGCCCCCTGTCAAGGAGGCCCCCACGGTGAACGCTATTATAGACGGTTTGTTTGCGCCGGCGTTCATATTAGCCGAACTCGACGTAGAATTCGGTGGTTACCTTTATAAGTTCGGTGAGCTCCGCCCGGCGCGTTTCGCGGTCGGGCGCTTCGGCGAATTCCTCGACGCCGTCGTAGACTTTGTCTTTAAGGTCGTCGAACTTATCTTCGCGGCCGCGGGCGGACGGCGGCATCGTCGAGCCGAAGAAGTTTTTTTGCGCTTCGCGCATATTGGGCATAATGTGCTTCATGTCGTTGAAGCGCTTCTCGGCGAACGCGAGGTTCATCTCGTCGGCGATCACGAGCAGCCGTACCGCTTCGTCGCCGGCGGTATTTGTATTATTTTTCTCGTGCAGCACGAGGATTAATTTTTGGGCTTCTAAAATGCTGGCCTTGGCGCCGTCGAAATTATCCGCACCCACCTGGTTTTTTATATCGCCCATTATTATGGCAAGCGAGGAGATGCGGTCGGCCCACTCGTTGTCGCCCTCGAATTCGTCGGGCGGCTCGTCCGGCCAGGAGCGTTTAACTTCGCCGAACGCTTCCTCGCTCTGGCCCGCGGCTTCGGCCGCCTTCCCTTTATTTGGGGTCAGCGAGACGAAGCGAATGGCTTTCCGGAAAGCGGCGTAACCTTCGTCGAACTTCGCGATATCGGCCGCGGCGGTCTCGCCGGTACCCGGCTCTTCGGTTTTTTTCTTGGCGCAACCGAAAGCCAAAACCAGTAGTATTATTATACTTACGTAGGCGAGCGTTTTTTTCATTTCGTCCTCCTTTTAAACTCTTAGCCGAAGCTGTAGCGCCGGAACGTTCGCGGCGTGAATTTAACACCCCGCGTCGAGGCTGTCAAGGAAATCGTAAATGCGAGAAGCCGCGTCCGAGGCCGTTATGGCGGCCAAGCAACGGCGGTGGTCGCAATCGGGGAAGTAGCCGTCTTCGTAGCAAGGGTGGCAGTCGGTTTCGTGCGTGAGAATCAGTGCCGGCGTATGCCACGGGCCGTTTACTTTAGGGTCGGTGGGGCCGAAGAAGGCGACGGTGGGCGTTGCCGCGGCCGCGGCGAGGTGCATGGGCGCCGAGTCGTTGCCTATGAAAGCCTTGGCTTTTTTGAATAGAAGGTATAAAGCGGGCAAGGACGTCTTGCCGGTGAGGTCGGCCACGCCCGTGGCGGCGGCGACGTCGGCGTTTAAGGCCGCGTCGGAGGGGCCGCCTACGAGCGCGACGTTATAGTCCGCTT